>PWWA01000053.1 GCA_003562145.1 Candidatus Woesearchaeota archaeon
CACCCTGCTTGCTTACAAGCATCCTGAAACCATCATATTTGTACTCGACAGCTGCAGGCGTACCAACCATTTTAAAAGCATCTTGTATAGTTGCTGCCTTCTGGGCAAGCATAACCTTAACAGGCTTGCCAAGCACAAGCTTTAACTTTTCTAATTCACCTTTGCCTTTTCTCGCAATCCTTGCCACTAACCCCGAATCATTAGTCTTGTCAATAGCCTTCTGAACAATCGCTAAAGATTCGTTGTAATCCTCCCTGTTCCCAGGGCTAATAGTCTCGGTTTCTTCATCATAATTAGGATTAACTTTTAAGCAACTCCACGCAATAGCATCCCGTATAGTTACTTCAGCAACCCCAACACGCAAGTCTTGAAGCACGCTCCTAACAACATACCTGGCTTCCAAAGGCTTCGCAGAAGAAAGCATGCTCGCGATAACCTTAACCTTTTGGCCAACACTACCAGTTCCTTCAAGCCCGGAAAGCCTCCTGAGATTATTGAAGACTTCCTTCACAGCCAAGCTCCCAGAAAAAAGCGTGCTCTGCGCTTTCTTGCCTATCAGGTCCTCAGCCACTAATCCAAGATCGCCTTTCTTGCTCCACAATCTCTCAATTTGCCTTGCATCATACCCCGTCGCGACGCTTATAGCTTTCAAGACAAGCCGCGAAGCAACCCCTATCTCCGTAGTATCATAGTCAGGGTAAACCCTTCCTCTCAGCAATAAGACTATCATTTCAAGATCTTCATCCTTGGTCTTGCTTAACAAGTCGCTGACAATCCTAGTCTTCTTAAGCCTCTTAGAAGTATTTTCAAGCGATTCATATGCTTTTGCAAGCTCTTCATACTCCATAAAGCAAAGGTATAGCTTTGGTTTTTAAATAAGTTCTTTTTTTTCCGTTTTCCTTGGATAAATTATTTAAAGAATCAGGCTTTCAGCCAATACATGGGTGTTTTTGACGATATGCTGAAAAGCGGGGAATCCTTGGTTAAGAACGAGGCCGCTCTGGACTACGATTTTCTTCCAAAGGTATTGCCTTACAGGGAACAAGAGCAAAGATACTTGGCTACTTGCATCAAGCCCTTATTCTCTAAAAGGAGCGGAAGAAACCTGTTCATCCATGGCCCGCCAGGGATTGGTAAGACCGCTGCTACCCGCCACGTACTACGAGACTTGGAGGAGCAGACAGATGAAGTCCATATATTATATGTTAATTGCTGGCAGAAAAACACGACGTACAAAGTGCTCTTGGAAATGTGCGAATTGCTCGGCTACAGGTTCACGCAGAACAAGAAAGCAGTTGAATTGTACAAGATCGTTGCAGGCATAGTTAACAAGTCCGGTGCAGTATTCGTGTTTGATGAGATTGATAAGGCTGAAGACTTTGACTTCCTGTATTTCGTGCTTGAAGAAATATACAATAAGGCAATATTCCTTATAACTAATTATAAGTCGTGGCTTGTGGAGCTCGACGAGCGGATAAAGTCCAGGCTCATCCCTGAAATGGTTGAGTTCAAGCATTACAATGAAGCCGAGACCAGAGGCATCCTCAGAGAAAGGATAAACTATGCGTTTCCCGAAGGTGTCTGGGACGAAAAAGCGCTTGGGTTAATTGTAAAGAAAACATTTGAGTTAAAAGATATTAGGAGTGGATTATTCTTATTGAAAGAGTCGGCTTTGCAGGCCGAAGAAAAATCTTCGAAGAAGATAGGTGTCGCTGAGGTAAATGAAGCCATCAGGAAGCTTGATGATTTTACAATAAAAAACAGCGCTGAGCTCGAAGCAGAATCCAGGATAATATATGAGCTTGTAAAGATGCACTCAGGGAAGAGGATAGGCGATTTATACAAAGTATACCAGAAGAAGGGTGGCGTGTCCAGCTACAAGACTTTCCAGAGAAAGATTGCGAAGCTTGAAGAAGGAAAATATTTGAGCACTAAAAAAGAAACAGGTACTGGTGGCAACACTACAATAGTGGAGAAGAAGCTAAGTGACTTCTAGCCGTATTCTAGTTTTATCTTTGCCTTATTCGCACCTTTCATCAATGGCAGTTGCGCTGTGATTGCATATTCTGGCTTGCTAGGGTATGTTCCTGCCAGTCCTTCCGCGTGGTCGAACAGCGCCCAGTATCCTATCATCTTGTTTACTGGTATGAATACTTCATTCCATGTGTGAAGCTGTGCAATTTCCTTTGGGAATCCGTTTTTTATTTTGTGCTTGTACGCTTCCAGGCTTTTTACCTGTTTTTCGAGATGCTCCCTTATCTCCCAGGGCAAGCCGTAAGAACTTATTTTTTTTTCAAGGTTTTCTCTTCGTTTCTCCATAATTGTTTCGCGTTCTTCTTTTCCTACGAGAGCCGTTGTTATCCCTGTTATTTTCCTTGCAGGAATTCTTAGTGCTGAGAATGCTGCTGTTATGAATATAGCAGTGCCTTCTTGTTCTCCCACGAGCAGTTTCAAATTTTTGTAGATGTCTGCTAGCGGGTTTAGTTTTTTGCCTGCTGCCCAGTTCTTCTCTTCAATTAACGGCAAATATTTTTCTAGGTATAGGAATATATTTTCAAGGGTTTTTTCGCCTTCTAAGCCCTTGAGTACCGCCTCGAAATTTTTCCTGTCTTTCTGTGATAAGAAATCATGGGCGTCTTTTACGGCTTTGGAGTATCTGCCCGGTCCTAAAGCTATTTTTTCGGGTGGTACCCCTCCGTTCCTGGCTTTGTATGGTGATACGAATTTGTATTCAGGCCTTGTCTTTTCAAGTGTTAGCGAGTTAAACAAGGGATTTGTTTCAGGATAATTATTCATGCTCCTTATTTTTTCCTGGAATTCCACACTTCCTTCGTAGCCAATTGCAAGAATTATGTCTTTGCCCGGGAGCAAGGGTACGGTAATGCTTGTTTCGTTAAATGCTAGGCTTGAATGCTTTTCTGTTACCGGTATTTCGTACCACCGCCCCTGTTCTAGTTCGTTTATTAAAAACAGGTTTTCAGGGACTAGCTGTCCAGTGTAGTCTTCGTAGCTTGGCTTAAGAAGCCTTTCTTGTGCCATCGTGCAGGTAAACCCAATCCATTTAAAACACTTTTTATTTTAACCACTATCAAATAGTCACTATTTTTGGCACTGGACAAGTGTACGCGCGGACTATATAAACCCCATGTGTTAATTAGAAAGCCAGAGGTGAAACAGCATGGTGCATAACGACACGGAATTCATCAAAAACTTGTTTTACACACAAATAAAATCTGTAACCCTAGGAGAAAGGAGGTAAACAAAATGAGGAATTATTACGAAGAAAAAATTATACCTGTGATGCTGGAGCACAGGATTATAACAGAAGAAGAAAAAGAAACAATAGCAGAATACCTAAGAGGCTTTACAGGCACAGAAAATGCTTAGGGCAATAAAAAACATGTTCAGGGAACAACCATACCTGGAATGGCAAGACTACAAGAAAAGAATAGACTTCCTCGACGTCTTTCACTGGCAGCAAAGAGTCAGGAAAAGAAACACAGGGATGTAAGGCGATGGGGAAGCAATTGTTTTTTTCAATTAAATTTTTAAATAAATTCCTGTTCTCCGCATTAGAATGATAGTTACCAAGGACGAGTTGCTTAAATCAAGGAAAACCATTCAGACGCTTCTTAAGGGAAAAATATTCATATACCCCACGGACTCGATTTACGGCCTGGGATGCGATGCGACAAACGAGAAACTAGTCCAAAAAATAAGGACGATAAAGAAAAGCAACCTACAGCCCTTCTCAATCATAGTGCCCTCAAAAGAATGGGTTTACAAGAACTGCGAAGTAGGCCCTGAACAAAAGAAATACGTGGAAAAACTCGGGAAAAAACTAGTCGTGAACGGGGAAGAGCACTGCTTTACCCTCGTCCTAAAGCTAAAAAACAAGTCTGCGGTCGCAAAAAACGTTAACCAAGGCCTTGAAACCATAGGTGTAAGAATACCCGACCACTGGTTCTCAGGAGTTGTAAGCAACCTAGGCGTCCCGGTAATAACAACAAGTGCCAATTCTACAGGGGAAGACTTCATGACAAGCATAGACGACCTCAGCCCCAGCATAAAGAGGCAAGTGGACTTAATAGTTTATGAAGGCGAAAAGAAAGGCCATCTTTCAATTATAATTCATGCCGAAAGGAAAACCAAGGAAATGAAAATAAGGTAGAAAATGAGGATTCTAGGCGCGGGAGACTTGCATGGCGATGTAAGCCTTGCCAAAAAACTGTCTGACAAAGCATTAAGAGAAAAAGCAGATCTGATAGTGTTGTGCGGTGACCTTACAGACGATGATAGCCTTGACAACATACTACAGCCGTTCAAGGATAAAAACCAAAAAGTTCTGTTAATATCAGGGAACCATGAAAGCATTGCTACAGCAGACTTCCTAGCATACATAAACGAAGCAAAGCACTTGCATGGTTACTCCGTGAAATACGGTGACACAGGAATATTTGGCTGCGGCTCCGCAAACATAGGCATACACGGCTTGGACGAAGAAGAGATCTTTGAAACACTGAAAAAAGGCTTTGATAGGATAAGCTACCTAAAAAAGAAATTAATGGTAACCCACGTTCACCCTGCAGGCACAAAGATGGAATTATTATCAAGGTTTGTTAAGGGAAGCAAAGGCGTCCTAAAAGCAGTTTACGAGTTAAAGCCGGACCTGCTTTTATGCAGCCACGTCCACGAAGCAGAAGGCCTAGAAGAAAAACTTGGCAGCACAAAAATCATAAATGTAGGCAGGGAAGGAAAAATAATAGACTTATAAGCCAGTGGTTTCAGAGTCAAACTTTTCCTTAGCCTTTTTCTCCTTGAAAAAGACTTCGTGGCTCGCCCTCTTCTCAAACAAAGCTACAGCGATCCTTGAAAGGACTCCTTGGCTTTCCAACAAGCGCTTTTCTTGCACGATCATCCTCGCATCATCTATGCATTCACGCATAACCTCATTATTCCTGGAACGGCACTCTTCCCCTGCAGTCCTTTCCTCTTCCTCAGTCAAATATATTTCTATCCAGTTAGGATACGCGGACTTATCACTTTTCTTCGGAAACGTCTTGCTGAACCCCATAACAGGAAAGAAAGAGATTCTTTTTTATAAATTTTGCCAAGAACAAACCGGAAAATTCCAGTGTTTTATTCCAAAAAATTTATATAATACGATGTATATCTAAAGTATTACAATGGAATCGTTAAGCTTGAGGCTGGAAAGCGAAATGCTGAAGAAGATAGACAAAACACTAACAATACATAATTATAGCACTAGAACTGAATTTATTAGGGATGCAATACGAGAAAAACTTGAATCATTAAACAGGGAAGAACTGCTCCAAAGCCTAATAGGAATGAAAGGAAGCATAAAAAACATAAACGAAAACGATATAAAAAATGCAAAAAAGCAAGCACTTAAAAAACTATTCGAAGAAAAAGGATTAAGCTAAACTTCTTCAGGTTTCTTAACAGTAACAATATCTTTGAGTTTCCCAAAATGCTTATCCCTGGTCACTAATACAGCTTTCGCGCTACTCGCAACCAGAGCATGAACAACATCATTTATAGGAACATTCTTATTCCTGGAAATACGTGCAGCTTTCTCCAATAAATCCTTACCAGAAACCCTTTTTTCCAATAACCCAAGAAGGCCTAATATGACAAATAGTTTGTTCGCAGAATAACGACCAGCAACATATTCCAACTCCATAAAAACCAGATCTGAATAAACAATAGTGTCCCGCCTTGACAAAATCACTAGCAAAGCATCAGATGCGTGCTTACCAAGCTTATTGCCCTTAGAATCCACTCTGCCCAGCAAGAAATCTACA
>PWWA01000027.1 GCA_003562145.1 Candidatus Woesearchaeota archaeon
AAAAATTCTTAGCATAAGAATTATTTCACAATTATAGCAGGCTTTCCCGGAAGAGCATTGCCGGCTTTTGCTTCATTTGAGGAGTCTGCTTCTTCAACTACTACCCTACAATTAAACTCTTTGCCCAGCATTTCCTTGTACGAATCATAATTTTCCTTTTCTTCTTCAGCGCTCAGTTCTTGTTTGGGAATCCTTGAAGCATCCTTGAAGAACAAAGCAACCATCTTAGCTGCTTCTTCGCCGTGCTTCTTCAGGTCGCTGTTCATTATTCCCTGAAAAACATGCTTGTAATCTCTCTTCTCACCTATTAATTCCTTGTACTTCTTTACGAAGCCATACTTCCACTTCTTGCTCACAATTATTTTTATCTCGCTTGGCTTTTTTATTTTTACAAGCCTTAGCAAGTCAATAATATCCCTTCTGAGGTTCTCGTTAACTTCTTCAAGGTATTCTTGCTTTAAGTCAATCTTTTTATCATCGTGAACAGGCCATTTTGCTTTCGAGATGAATCCTTTGCTCCCGTGCTTCTCCCATAGCTCTTCTGCCAGGTGAGGCGTGAAAGGCGCTAATAACTTCACAAATGCCAAGTAGTCTTCCTTGCTTATCTCCTCTTCCTGGATTGCTTCAAACAATTCCCGTATCGCGATGACTGCAAGGTTATACTTCAATTGCTCTATGTTATGAGTTACTTTCTTTATGCTTTGGTGTAATTTGCTTCCAATCCTCTTACTTGTTTTTCCAAACTTAACATTTTCAGAATGCTTTAACACTCTTGATAAGAACTTGTAGCTTCCTTCAACACCCGTGTCACTCCACATCAAGTCCTTGTCAGGGCTTGCCACGCTAACCAGGAAGAACCTTAACGGGTCAGTTCCCTTGCCCTCCATGAACTCAGTAGGGTTAACAACGTTTCCCCTTGACTTAGACATAACATACCCGTCTTTTCCATGTATCATGCCTTGGTTGAATAATTTAGTGAAAGGCTCATCTACTTCAAGGAATCCAAGGTCCCTAAGAGCTTTCGTGAAGAAACGGGCGTAGATTAAGTGCATGCATGCATGCTCTGCGCCCCCCGTGTAAAAGTCTACAGGCATCCAATACTTCGCATTTACCTTATCAAAAGCTTCCTTGGAATTGTTAGCATCCACAAACCTTAGGTAATACCAGCTGCTGTCGAAGAAAGTGTCCATCGTATCAGTTTCCCTTCTAGCTTTTCCTTTGCACTTCGGGCATTTTACCTCTAAGAATTCTTTGCTGTTCTGCAAAGCATTGCCTTTTCCAAGCACCGCCTTATCAGGCAGCTTTATCGGCAACTCTTTTTCTGGCACGGGTTGCTCTCCGCATTTCTCGCAATAAACAATTGGTATAGGCGTCCCCCAAAACCTTTGCCTGCTCACCAGCCAGTCCTTCAACTTGTAACTAACAGCTTTACCGCCAAGCTTCTTTTTCTTTAACTCGTTAACAATTCCTTTTTTTGCCTCCCCGCTTTCCAAGCCAGTAAACTTATCAGAGTTAACAAGAATTCCCTCACCAGTATAAGCTTCTTTTAATTCCTTAATTGGCTTACCAGGCTGAACAACCGTTCTTATATGTACCTTGTACTTCTTTGCAAACTCAAAATCCCTTTGGTCATGCGCGGGCACAGCCATAACCATTCCCGAACCATAATCAGCCAATACAAAGTTCCCAGCGTAAACAGGGATCTTTTCCTTGGTTAAAGGGTGTTCTGCATAACTCCCTGTGAATGCGCCTTCTTTCTCCAACAAACCCATATCTTCCTGTTTCGTGGTATGAATCTTCTTAACCAGCTTTTCAACTTCTGCTCTTTGTTCATCTGTCACCAAGGATAACAATTCGGGGTGCTGCGCCGAGACAACCATGAACGTAGCTCCATACAAAGTATCAGGGCGGGTAGTAAAAACTTTCCACGGCGTCCCATTGATGCCAAAAATTATTTCTGCTCCTTCACTCCTCCCAATCCAGTTCTTCTGCATCGCTTTGATCCTTTCAGGCCAATCCAAGATATCTGCTTTTTTAAGCAGCTCTTCAGCGTACTCCGTTGTTTTAATGAACCATTGCTCTAAATGCTTTACTGTTACTTCTGTTTCCTTGTGGCGCCAGCACATCCCGTTGTGAACCTGCTCGTTCGCTAGTACAGTGTCGCATTCAGGGCACCAATTAACAGGCGCCTTTTTCTTGTACGCCAGCCCTTTCTCGTAAAACTTTAAGAAAAAATACTGGTTCCACTTATAATAAGCAGGATCATGGCTTTTAAGATTCCTAGTCCAGTCATACGTTAACCCTAACTGTTTTTGCTGCTCGACAAAATTCTTAATAGCTTTCTCCGTGAACTCCTTTGGGTGCCTCTTCTCCTTAATAGCTGCGTTCTCCGCCGGCAAACCGAAAGAGTCAAAACCCATAGGATGCAAAACGTTAAAGCCCTGCATTAATTTATGCCTAGCATAAACATCTCCTATAATATAATTAAAGGCGTGCCCCATATGCAAGCCGGAAGCGCTCGGATATGGATACATTTCTAGCACGTAGAACTTCTTTTTCTTCTTGTCCTCGGTTACTTCGAAGACTTTTTCTTTATCCCATTTAGCCTGCCACTTATCCGCAAGCTTCTTAAACGTGTTTTTCACCATTATTCCTATTGAGACTGAAAAGAAATTTAAATATGTTATGGATTGTATTCTTCTATGAGTTTAGGATTTGCCTGGAAAACACAGAAATAAAAATTATTAGAATTTCTTGAACCTGGCAGCTGTATCTATAAGGTCGATGTGGCCTAAGAATAATCCTCTGCAGCAGCTTCTTTCAAGGCCTAAGGAATCCATTACTTTCTTTCTGTCTTCGTTATTGTTGACTCGTTCCAAGTATTTTTCCCATAAGTGCGCTACTGGTTTCCCGCAGCTGAAACACCTGACTGGTATAATCATTTTTTTTGGCTCACCTATACGATTTTTGTCTCTTGGCCCTTGCCTGTCCGTGCGTGTTAGGCTTAGAGCTTTCTTTCCTTCTTACGTCTGCGACTAATAGTTGCCTGTCATAATCAAGGAAGGCTTGCCTTAGGCTAGGCTCGTGCTCTGATAATGCTTTTGCGATTGCTAATCTTGATGCGTCTGCTTGGCTTGCAATCCCGCCGCCTCTAACGTTAACGCTGATATTAACCTTAGAAGCCGCGTCTTTTGCGAGCAATAATGGCTCTTGTATTCTCATCTTTGCCATTCTTGGCTGGTATATGCTTAGTGATACGTTATTGATTGTGACGATTCCTTTGCCAGGCCTTAATGTTGCCCTTGCTATAGCCCTTTTTCTTTTCCCACTTGTGTGTATGCTTTTACTTGCCATTTTATTGTACCTTGCCGCCTAGCTCTTTGCTGATTCTTGCTATGGTTACGTATTTCGCATGTGTTTTCTCGGTGCTTATTCCTTTTAGCTCTTCGAACTTCGCATCTTTGAATTCTTCAGGCATGCCTGCGTAGCACTTTATTCTTTTCAGGGCTTCCCTTCCCCTAGCAGTTTTATATGGAAGCATTCCTCTTATTGTTCTCTTAACGATCATCTCAGGAGTCCTCGGATAATAAGGGCCTTTCAACGGGACTCCTCTTTTCCTCTCCTGTTTATAGTCTTCAATAATCCTTTTATTCCTGCCTGTTACTACTGCTTTCCCTGCGTTAACTATGTTCACATTTTCGCCTAGCAGTGCTTGCTTGGCCGCATACGCTGCCATCCTTCCGAGTATCAAGTCTGTTGCGTCAATATTCATTTTTCATCCTATAATCTTAACGTTTTTTCCTTCAGGGTTTTGCTTCATTAATTCTTTTATGGTCAGTGCTTTTCCTTTCTCAGATATTTTCTTGTAAGCTTCCCCCGAGAAAGTGTATGCTGCTACGCTTACCCTGCATGAAAGCTCGCCTGTCCCAAGGACTTTTCCTGGCACTATAACTGTTTCGTTGTCCTTGCAGTGCTTTGAGAGCTTGTAAATGTTAATAGCCCTGGAGTTCCTATTTGGCTTTTCCAAGTCTTCAGCTATCCTCTTCCAAATTTTTACTTTTTTATCTATGGAAAGCCTTTTCAGTTCTTCTACCAGGCTTTTTAATTGCTCGTTCTTATGAATTCCTTTCTTCGCCATTTTCTTCCTTTTTTATCATAATGTGCGGGGGACGTGATTTGAACACGCGCACCCACTAAGGGACAAGGCCCTCAACCTTGCGCATTTGACCAGGCTCTGCCACCCCCGCGCGTATAAGCGGGCTCGTTATATGTCCTTGGCTAGTTTTTTTAGCTCGTCAAGCTGTGAATCATACTGCTTGATTCCTTCATTCACGATTTGGTCAGGGGTTAGCTGCCCCCAGCTCTCTATCCTGAAAATGATTTCTTCCGGTTTTTCATCGTACTCTATCTTCACAACGTCATCGTTTATGTCAGCGCATGCATCTATTAGTTCAGGGGCGCTTAGGATTTTGTCTTTGTCTATGATGTCTTTCTTCCTTACCTGTGGCGGATACTTGTCTATGAAGTCTTTTAGTTTTGATGATTTGTTGTTGACCGTGATTCTTGGCTTAAAGTAATAATGCGCTAAGCCCGTGTTCCATTTCGAGTGGTCTTTCCCGTAACCTAGGTGCGCGGTTGCCACTAATTCTATTTCTTGACCTTCCAGTAGCTTTACTATCGGTGTTTCTGGGTGTACAGGCACTACTTTCGGGTCTTTTGATTTAATGTCTGACGCGTAAACTGTTTTTGGCCCGGTTGCCTTCAGGGTCATCTTCAAGTGTGTTGCCGCGGATTCCTCATCGCCTTTCTTCGGGATGTTATAAGATTTTAAGTCTGTTTTCAATGCTAGCATGCCTAGCCTATGCGCGATTATCTCATCATACAATGCAGAAGTGTTCTGCTTGAACTCCACCTTGGAAACAGCCATAATTGGTACTTCATGCATGAATACTCGTCTAAGCGTATTAACATAGCCTACTTGCGGGGATTTTCCTATTTCAAAAGTTATCCTGTCTTTTTTCTTTTCCAAGAGTTTTAGCTTCATACCCTTCTACCTCTTCTTCCGCCTTTCTTCCTGCACCCGCCATGCGGCAACGGGGTAACATCTTCAATCAAGCCGATTCTCAGGCCTCTTCTTGACAACGAGCGTACAGCTGCCTGTGCCCCTGGGCCCGGGTTCATCGGCCCGTTATGGCCCCCTGTAGACCTTATCCTTACGTGGATGCCGTCTATTCCTTTGTCCATGGCGATCTCCGCGGCTTTCCTTGCTGCAGCCATAGCTGTTGTTGGGCTGCTTTCAAGCCTGTCGCTCTTCACGATTTGCCCGCCGCTTGCTAGTGCTATGGTCTCTGAGCCTGTTACGTCAGTAATATGTATTATTGTATTGTTGTATGATGCGTAGATATGCGCGATTCCCCATCTCCCCTTTCTTGTTTCTTTCATTGTGCTTTCGCCTCTTCACTGCTCTTAACATCTGCCTTGATCACTTCTTTTTCTGCGGGTTTTTCAACTATTTTTTCTGGCAGCTTTTTTTCGGGGTGCATTTCGTCTGTGAACGCTGACCCTGGGTAGAATTGCACTGTTCCTTCTTCCTTAACGGTTACTAGGTAGCTTGGTGAGCTTATCATTTTTCCATTGACTGTTATGTGTTTGTGCGTGATCATCTGCCTTGCCTGCTTCACGCTTCTAGCCAGGCCTTTCCTTACAAGTATGGTTTGAAGCCTTCGCTCCATGAACTGGTCGATTCCCAATCCGAGTATTTCGTCTAGGGAATCTGATTCTATTAGTCCGTATGACTTGAGCTTTTCTGC
>PWWA01000047.1 GCA_003562145.1 Candidatus Woesearchaeota archaeon
AAAAGCCCTTGATGATAGTGTCGGTCTCTCAGGATTTTTGGGTAGAATGTTAGGCTTCTTTTTTCACAATCTTATAAAAAAGTCTATTAAGAAATTCGATTTCTATATTACCGCTATTCCAAACCTAGAATGTGATGCAAAGAAAATTCGAGTTGACGCTTTTTGGTTGCCTAACCCTTTGAAATCTTCTTTTTTTAAAAAACCAAAAAAATTGAAATTTGAAGGAAATCCTTCAGTATTTTTTCCTACAAGGATTCACACCATGAAAGCACCAGATTTAGGTTTTAAGATTTTTGAAAAAATATTATCTGAATTTCCAAACGCTAAATTACATTTAATTAGATATCCTGAAAGGTTCTCTCAGTATAAAAAATACGAATCTTATTTAAAAGATATTGAGAGCAAGATTGTGTGGCATGATTTTATAAATCGAGAAGAATTGCCAAGTTTTTATGTGTCTCCTGATCTGGTTCTAGGTGCATTTGGAAAAGGATTGCTAAATTTAGTAGAATTGGAAGCCATGGCGGCGGGTGCCGCGGTAGTTAGTTGGGACAAATACGAGTTTATTAAGAAGGATTTGGATGAATTACCTGATTTAGCTTTAAAAATATTGAGAGACAAAAAATTTAGGGTTGAGTATCGCAAAAAAAGCAGGGCTTTTGTAAGAGAAAAGCATGGCGCGCAGAGAATAGCAAAAATATATAAATCTATTATTGGAGGTAGTAAATTTGATGATTCTAGAAGAAAAAACGGCAAAAGGATTGCATGAAGAAATACGACGCGTCATAAGAGAAAGGAAGTTTGGCAGATATTTAGATGTTGGTTGTGGCTCAGGGGGTAAAGTAAATTATTGTGTGTTCTGGTTCCAATGATGGAACCAGAGGTTGAAGAAGGCGTGTGCGCCTTCTTGGCTTTGGAATGTGGAGAACCATTTTATTCTTCGTTTGATTTCTCTGTTTAATCTTTCTATGAACCAGTTTTGTCCTATTCCGCTGTCTTTTACGTGGCGTTTTTTGTGTTCTTTCCAGTGCCATCCCATGGTTTTGTATATTGCTGCGCTGTATTGGAATAGGCCGTCTGTGATGATTTTTGTTGGTCGCTCTCCTGCTACGTGGAGAGCGTCTTTTATGAGTTTTCTTGCGTCTGAGTAGAGTCTGCTTTTGCTTATGTGCCAGCTTAGTACTTGTTTGGTTTGTTTGCATCTGACTATCCAGAGCCAGTATCCTTGTCCTTGGATGCGTATGTATGTTTCGTCTGCGTGCCATACTGTGGAAACAGGGTTTTTTCGTCGAGGAATGGGTTTCTTTGAGTCTTTAACCCATTGTCTTATGGTTTGATGGCTGACCCTGACGTTAAATGCTTTCTTTATGATCTTGGTTATGCCTCTTAGCGAGGCACAAACTCTTAAAGAAGTGTACATTTCCACAGCAAAACTTATGATTTCACTAAAGTAATTTCGTCTGGGCAAGTCGCTTGTCCAGACAAACCTAAAACTGCACCTTCTGCATTTGTATCTCTGGATTCCTTGCTTGTTCTTGCCGTCTCTCCAAAAGTTTTCCTCGCTGCACTTTTTGCAGCGCGGCAAAAGCGAACCTTTTTTATAGCTAAAGCTACTTAGATCTGTTTGTATCAATTTTTTTCACGCTCCGGCATCGGCAGCTTCAGCTGCCGTTGTCCGGTATTTAAAGAACAAGCTTAGAAATAAAGTTTTCCCACTTAATCTTACTTAACCGGCTCAGGGGCGCTTTTAAAAACTCTGAAAAAGAATTACGTGAAAGGCTTTGCAACTGATATTGATGAAAAAAGTTTTTCTTATCACGAAAAAAATATTTCTTTTAAAAAAGCTGATTTCAACAAAGGCTTGCCTTTTGAAGGTGGAAAATTCGGGCTAATAACCTGCATAGAGATAATTGAGCACGTTGAAAACCAATTTTTTCTATTGCGAAATTTGTCTGATAGATTGGAAAAGAAAGGTTTGCTGATCCTCTCAACTCCTAACACGAAAAATGTTTTTAGCAGGCTGCTTTTTTTATTTACTGGCAGGCTCATAAATTTTACTGATAAGGATTTGTCAATCCATATCAATCCGGTGTTTGACAACATTTTCCTTGGGAGAATTATTAAGGATACAGGCCTTAAAATACTAAAAAAGCGCTATAGCAAGGCACACATTCCTTTCTTAGGCTATCTGCCTTTGAGGAATTCTTTTTTTGGGAACAACGTAATATATGTACTTTCTAAGTAATTTTTTGTTTTTTCAAATTAATCCTTATATATATGTATAATATGAGCATGCTTGTGGCTGTTGCTATTATTGCGCCGTTTATTCCTAACAAGTTTATCAAGAAATAGTTCAGGGGAATATTGATTATGAATGCAGCAACTAAGCCTGTGGCGGTTTTCTTTATGCTCGCCGTGCCTTGCGCGTTAAGAGTGGCAGAATTAATAACAACGAGTATATCTATAGCTGTGGCCAATGAGAATAAAAACGCGGTTAATAACGAGAATTCGTATCCGTAAAGAAAGACAACGAACCATATAAGGAACGGCAACAAAATAAATGCTGCGGGAATGCCTATTAGCATGAGCCTGTCAAGCTTCTTTGTTATATTCAAGGGGTCTTTTACTTTTACAGCCGTGGGAAAAAACACTCGTATAAATGCGCCTGTAATAACCCCTATAATCATTATGCTTGAAAAGAAATATGCTTGGTACAAGCCAACGCTTCCCGCGCCTAGGAAATAGTTAATCATAACCCTGTCAACATTTCCGAGAAAAGTAACTGCAACTGTTATTATAAATGCGTAAGCTCCGTAGTGGAACATTTCTTTGAATTCCCCAGAGTCAAATAAGCCGGGCGTGAAATAATTTCTTAGAAACAACGCTCCAAAAAATGAGAATCCAGCATAAATTATGAATGTTGGTATGAACAAGAGCAAAATATTGATGTTGCCAATTATTGCAAGGTATGCGAAGCTAGTAAAAGCCAAGGCATAAGATATTATTGTTATCCAAGACCATTGCCTTTGCTTGTGCAAGCCCCTGAACACGCTTTCTATTAACGAGTTTGAAGACCAAAAAATAACCAGTAAAGCTGTTAATAGGAACAAATTATGGCCCATCTTGGTTACAAGCGCTAATTCCTTGTAAAACAAAAAATAAACTGCGGAGAACAAAACCAATGTAATAAGGAAGTAATTGGTAGCTGTTGAAATAATAATTTTGCGCCTTTTAAAGCTCTCAACATCTGCGAGTTGCCTTGTGACACCTCCCAAAACTCCTAGTCCTATGGGTATTGCAAGGAACATTGCAAAAGTGTTTATAAGGGTGTACTCCCCGTAGGTTTCAGCTCCAAGAAATCTGCCACCTAAAATGTTCATGACGAACAACAGCCCTTTGGACAGGCCCGTTGCAAGAAATACGAATACTAGGCTTTCTATGAATACAAGCATTTGTTTTGTGGGCTTAGCCTTATAAAACCATGAGTAAATACTCGCAATTATATCCACAGCCTTTTTTTTAATATTCAAATTAAATCCCCGAATTTCTTTATGTTTGTTTCCCAGTCGAATTCTCTCACAATTCTTTTCCGGATGCTTCTCCCGAGTTCTTCCCGTTTTTCCGCGTTGTTTTTGAGAAAAATTATTTTCTTTCTTAATTCCTCTTTGTTTCCAGCCTCGAATAATAATCCTGTTTTTTCTGTGCTTATTATTTCTCTTGTGCCGCCAACGTTACTAGCTATGACTGGTAAGCCTAAAGCGCCTGCTTCGAGCACTGATGTCGGCAGGCCTTCCGAGTAAGACGGATTAACAAATAAGTCCGATTTAGACAATTCCTCCCTTATTTCTTCACGGCCCAGGCTTCCCCTAAACAAGGCTTTGACTTTTTTCTTTTTTGCCATTTCTGCTAATTGTTCTCTGTACGGCCCATCGCCTACTACGACAAGCCTTATTTCAAGCCCTCTGCAGGCTTCCACAAGATCTTGGACGCCCTTCGCGTATATAAGCCTTCCAACATAAATAATGGTGAATTCTTTGTTTTTCTTTCTTTTTTTTGCTGGTCTAAAAAAAGCTGTGTCTATGGAATTGTGTATTACAACTGTTTTTTTTGCTCCTAGTTTCTCGGCAAAAGCTGCGCATGGCTTAGAAACGCCAACAACAACATCTGCTTTTCTGAATATTTTTCTCCCGATAGTCTGGTCGTAGAGCCATGCCAAAACTGTTACTAACGGGTTTTTGTGTATTACATGCCTATTCCCATGCTCTACATGTATAAACTTAGTCGAATTTTTTTTCTTTTTCAATTTCCCTGCATACACCATGCCTAAGTAGCTTGTTGTGAAGAACCTGGTATTAGTGATAACTGCATCATAATCATTTGTAAGAATTCTCCCAACCAATTTTTTATATTCTTTATTGATGCGCGGAAGTGTATAAGTCCCCCCCAGTATTCCGAGGCAAGGCAATCTGTAAATGCTAATTAATTTGTATACTTCTTCTTGCTTGCTATTAGTAAGGTTGAAAGTCAAAACATCAATTTTTATTCCGCGTTGTGCAAGCCTTGCAGAAAGGTCAAGTGCAAAGTTCTCGAGCCCTCCTTTAAACGGGTGGAAATGCGCCGCTAAGACGAGGGCTCTTTTCATTCTCAAGTCACCTTTAGCAGGAAGAAGCCGTTATTTGCCAATATAACATCCATTCCTTCATTCCTGGCCTTGTTAAGGACTTCATTTGTCTCGTTTAACCCTATGTTTATGACGCATTCAGTATCAATAGTCATATATTGTATTCCCTTCCTGTTAAGCAATTCTGTAAACGAAAAGTCTTCGCTTATTACCTTAGTGTAATTATTTTTCGCTAGGCTAAGTTCCTCGTCCAAGAATACTGTGTTCATGTTGTTGCTTGTAACTTTTAGGTAGGGGGCGCAGAGTGGGTAAACCATTGTGCCGTAAGGCAAGGTGTCTTTCATTTGCAGGTAACCTATAAGCTCTTCGTTTGATTTCCACTCAGGGCCAGGAGGCCACATGCTTGTCTGAACAACGTACTTAGGCACAAGGCCCGTAAAAACAACTCCTACTGCAAATAATAAGATTATTGCTGCCTTCGCTTCCCTGCTCTTGATGCTGTTAACCATGTATGCTCCCCCGAGCAAGGTCACTAAGACTACGCTTATAGAAAAATAAGCCCACAGTCTATGCGGAACAAAGCTGTACGGGTATGCGTTGCTCTGCAAAAGTATTATTAATAGCACAGACCACGCAAGTGATGCGAGCACAAATTTCCGCTCCCGCTCAATACTTATATCTTTGCTTGGCTTTATGAAATGTTTTAGCCTGGCAACTATGAATATGCTGCTTGCAATGAACGCTAAGAACAAAATAGTCCCGACACCGATAGGCTGGTCTATCTTATTGCCTTTAGGCGCTACCAAATAGTCTTTGAAAGAGTAAATTATCCCGCCTGAGCTGTCAGTATCCACTCCAGGAATGTTTTCGAACATCCTAAAGCCAAGCCTTTCCGTAACGCCATCAGCCCCGAATTTTGTGAAGTTGGGAATCCAGAATATTTGGGATAGCAAAAGCCCTATTGCTGCTGCTAAGAGTATTTGTTTCGAGGAAAACTTGTTTTTTAGGCTGAACAAGAAAAGAACGCCGATGAATAATGCGAATACTCCTGACGTTATCGGCTGTAAAAGAAAGACGCCTGAGATTGCCAGTCCTGCAAGTAAAATCTCTTTCCATCTTAATCCTTTTAAGGACAACAATTTTTGTTTTTTCTTTTCTT
>PWWA01000077.1 GCA_003562145.1 Candidatus Woesearchaeota archaeon
AATAATAGGCGAAGCCAAATCCCCTTTCTCATTTCCGGATAAGACCATTTTTATTTCACTCCAATTAATAATCTGTGTTGAATTGTTACGCCTACGCACCTGGCGGCAACTCGTAAGCCAATAAACGTACATCTACGCTGCCAAGCGTTGGCAATATTATATTCCTTTCAAATACGTATCTTGTGCGGTCGTCCTGCCTTGTGCCGATTATTAGTTCGCGTTCAGCAAAAACGTTATCGATCTGGTCAACTACTAATGCTGGCAAGTCCTGTACGTTAATTATGTTTATGGGACTGCCGCCTGTCGCAGTTGACAGTTCTTCCATTTGCTGTTCTATGTAATACTGGCATTGCGTCTTGAAACAAACGTTTTCGTATTCGTCTGGATTAGTAGAAGGAATTATACGGTCTCCTTCTCGGGGGGGCCTGCATCCAGCACAGGAATTAAGATGGCACATAGTTGGACTCGGGGTGCCAATAACATAATCCCTGTAATCAACTGGGTTTAGGTTATTATACCAGTACCTATACCTTAAATTGCAGTCAAAGGAAAAAACTGGCATTATAATGCTGTTGCCGTTTCTCTCAACAAAGAAATCTATTGTTTCTTGCATTTGAGACCTAGATCTTTCAACAGGGCAATCTTCAACGCATAGCCTGCATACAATGTAGTCACTTAGACTCGCAGCAGGCCCTCGGTCTATTTCGAAGCATTCATCTGATATGCTGCTTGTTGATAGCTGGTCGAATACAGGTATTACTATGTGTATATTGTATTCCTCTGCGTCGCCAGCTACTATTTTTTTCCTGAATTCCCTTTCTGCATGTATCGTACCTCCCATCCAGTCTGATTCAACGTAATGTCTTATTTCTGCTTGTTTTCCGGTTAAGCCATCAAAAGGGTCTATTACTCTTAGATGGCTTTCTTCATCGTAAAGTGTTGCTGCGTTTATTACTTCACATAAATCTTTGTGCTCCCCAAAGACATCGCATACTTCTTCTGCTGGATTCTCTGAGAGGACGTATAGGTTTATGTTGACCTCGGCGCCTGAATCCTCGAAGATAAGGTTTACCCGATCCCTAATGGATTCAAGGTTTTCGCCAACTATCATTTTTTCAATTCTGTTGCTGTCGGAGCCATCAAATACAAAAGAAATAGTTGTATCCGTATATTCTTGCGTTAGCTTCATGTAATAATTGCCCTGTCCATAAAATTCGTTAAGTATTCCTTCAAGTGCTTCATCAACTGCGATGGTGCGGCCCTCCTTGCCTGTAAGAGTTGTGGTTCCCTTAGAAATATAGTCCCCTATGATTATGTGTACAGGTGCACCTGAGATTTCTTCCCTCATATTCATAAAGCCATTCATGCTAGTAGAATAATAATCGTGGAGATAATCCTTTATTTCCTCATCTACCTGGCCTAATTGGTCAGAGGTAATCTGAATTGTAAGAAAGATGCCACCTATGACTAGGAAGAAAATTAGCATTATCATTCCCAAGATATCTTCTAATAAAGCCATTTAGAACCTCTCATCCTATGTTGGTACTTGGCATCCGCTTAAGTCGGACATACAGGCAACGCCTCCACAACAATAAGGCTTGTTACTAGGGCAATAGCCTCCTGAAAGGGTTTCAGATGAGGGCGCGTTTGGACAGCACTGGCCTGCACCAGCAGGAGGCTGGGCTTGGCAATTTCCATTCACGCATTGGCCGTACATCGTACAACCATCACTCGTTCTCTCACAAGTATTTTGGTTAGCAAACGTATAGTCACAACTGCCATCCTCCTGACATGTGCCTTGGCATACACCACTACCACAACGGCTATCTCTTAGCTCCCTATATTCTTCGGATGCACCGCAAGCAGCATCCCCTCCTGGCTCCCCTGAGCACTTTAATACTACACAAGTTCCGATATAGCCGCACTCAGTCCCTTCTGGTGACGGGTCGCACATCGCTTGAGGCCCGCACTGCATACATAACTGGTTGCCGCATTTGCTAGATCTATCCGGATACTCCCAGGTAAGGTTCATATCGACGTATGCACCACAATCCATAGTGTTAGTTACAGGATCATAAAACGGAAAACTCTCGAGCGGCACATCTTCATAAACACAAACAACTTTTATGGGGCAGTCCTCATCGTGTTCAATGTCATCGGGATGCCTGCAATTTACCGCTTTCAGACCTTGGTCCTCACAGACAGTTGGAATAGCTGCACTTCCCGCTGCGCATTGTATAGGTACAGTATCAACTTCCCCCCATATCGGCTCGGCATCAGGCGGGTCACATGAATACTTATTCTTGAACTGCAACCTGAACCTTAACTCGTTGTAGTCAGTAGCAGTTGTGTCAGGGCTTCTGCAAACAATAGTTATGTCTCCTGCTGCTTTTCTCTCAAGGCCGACTTCGTAGAGGAAAGTCCTTTCCGTGTCAGGGGTTAGGGTGAGTCTCTGATTTATCGGGTGGTTCAAATCGGTTCCTAATAAATTGTTAGGCGCAATTGGGTCTCCTTCTATGACTCCGAAGTCCGTGCTTGGGTTGTCCCAGTCGCTTAGTATACCTGTAGTGCCAACTATTGCTTCTAGGCCGCATTCAATCGTCGGATACGCGCAAAGCTTGTCATTATTCTGCTCTAGCCTGTAGTCGGTGCCGTATTCTATGACTGACCTTTCTTCTGATAGGAGGCAGGTCATATCTGTTCTTAGCTCTTCTGCTTCATCCCCGCAAAATTCTGCTCCTGACAAGAGGTGATTAAGGACTTCTAGTGACTTTCTTATTATGTCTGTTATGTTTTCCCTTTTTATGCCGTATTCATCTTTTACTCTTGTGAGTTCTGATTCGTTTAATGTGTCTTTGCCGCAGCAACAGTTGGAGAACTGGCAGTCTACGGCTTCGTTGTATTCTTTGAATAATTGTGTTAGCCCTCCTGCGTCGCATGCGAGCCAGGTGTTCACGCTTCTAATGGTTTGTTTTAGGTCTGATGGTATTAGGTAATCGTCGCTTAGGTCTATGGTCCTTTGTTCGCCGTTGGCTTTTATTTCTGCTTCTGCGCCGTTTATTATTACTTTTATTCCTTCTTCCACTAAGGATATTTCTACGTTGTTTTCAAGGCCTATTATGTCCACTTCTACTTCTTCGCCTTGGTATTCTACTTTGATTAAAGCGTCCATTATGGAGTCTCTTATTTCTTGCTCTATCCTTGCTTCGTTTAGTTCGTATGGCGCATTAAAGTACCATATTCCGCCATATTCAAGCAAGCCTGACCTCATGTTTGCTTGTAGGGCTTCAAAGTAGCTTCTTTCTACGCCGGATCTAACTTCTGAGAATACTTCTCCGTAGTCTACGTGCACCTCTTTTTCTACGAATGGATTGAATACTAGCACGGAGATGGATACTACGACTAGAAGAACTATTAGGAGGACCGCTACGATGTTAGCTTTTTTTCCTATCATTGCAAGTTTGCTCTTTTTTGCATTCATGCTATTAATTCTTATTTTTGGCGTTCTCCTATTTAAGCTTTTCTGTTTTTATATTATTGTTATTACGAGTTTTTCGGTGTTCGTGTTGCATGTGACCCTGAGCAGTGCAGGTGGAGTTATTGTTTCTGGCATTTCTATGTCTTCCCTGTTCCCGCAGTCATATGTTGCTGATTGTATTGAGTGGCATAGGTTGAATTTGGTGTACCATTGGAATATTGCTTGTTTGTTTACAGGCGTGTCTCCTCTCAGGGATAGTGCTTGTTCGTGGTCGCGTTGGCCGTACCCGCATTCACGCCATACTTTGTAGAGTGCCGGCGCCATTTCGTCTGCGTCTACACTGGTGTATCTTACGGCTTCTTCTGGCAAGAAAAGTTTTTTCATGGCGCTGTATATTTGCTGGGTGTCTATTCCTGTGATGAAGCCTATTATTAGGCCGCCTATTATTATTGCGACTCCTATGAATACTACTAGTTCTATGGCTTCCATTTTCTTTATGGCAGCGTGGTGCTGACGAATACTAACATTAGTGCGAATACTACTATTGCTACTATTACTCCTATTATTGTTAGCATGATTGTTCGCTGCATAATTTTTTTTTAGAATTAGGTGTTAATAAATGTATTGTTTTTTTTTAGTATATTATTGCTATTAGTTTTCTTTGGATTTGTTCGCATCTTATTTTTCCTGGGTCGTTGCTGGGGTTGTTGTCTCCTCTTAGTATGAAGTAAGTGCCTTGTTCGTCTGTGTCTTTGTGTACGACTCTGTGTATTATTATTCCGTCTGCGTATTCGGATTCGTAGCTTACGATGTCGCCTACGTTTACTTCGGTTGGGCATATTGGTTCTATTTGTAGTGCGTGGCTGTCTTTGTTTATGTATGGGAGCATGCTCTTGGTGTCTTCGAATGCTGCTCATTTGATGTTTTCTGCTGTGATTATGACTTTGTCTTTGTATACTTTGATTTGGTCTTGGTTTATGTGGTTTCCTGGGCTTGGTATGTCTCTTATTCCTTCGTAGGGTGTTTCCCTGTAGATGTTGTTGGCGTAGGCGTTTTCTTGGCTTGGTTTTTGTGTGGTTGCGTTTGCGTCTGTGATTGCGTTTAGTGTTAGGGCTACTAGTATTCCTAGCATGAACATTGTTAGGGGTTTTTTTATTGCTTGTTTTAATGCTTGAAAAAACACATTTGTCATTTTAACTACTGGTTGGTGAGTATTTATAGTATTTAAATGTTTTGGTTTAGTTGTTATTCTATAGTAGTTAATAAGCTTTTTTGGGGTGAGCATTTAAAAACCAAATGAAACCCCTCACTGCAAATGAAGCAAAAAATATACTTCCCAAGACGAGAAATCGCAGAACTAATAAAAGCATGGCTCGCACTCAGCATAGCATTCACAATACTCCTCGCACCAAGAGAAGGAATACTACCAGGAATCACACCAATGCTAATAATATTCTTCTCAATAGCCACAGCCACAGCAGGACTAGCATTCCTCTTACACGAACTAGCACACAAAATAGTAGCACAAAAATACGGGCATAACGCAGAATTCAAAGCCAACAACTCAATGCTATTACTCGCCATAGCCATGAGCTTCCTAGGATTCATCTTAGCCGCACCAGGAGCAGTATACATTCAAGGAATGATAACCCTGCGAGAGAACGGAATAATAGCCGCAGCAGGACCCATAACAAACATAATCCTAGCAATACTATTCATGCCAATAGCATTCCTCGGAACAGGCATCCCCGCAGTATTCGGAGTATACGGTTTCCTAATAAACTCATGGCTCGGATTATTTAACATGATACCAACCATTCCATTTGACGGCGGCAAAATCATAAAATGGAACAAGCCCATTTACTTCACAATGACAGCAACCCTGCTCGGACTAACACTGCTCGCATTCTTTACTTTCATAGCATAAAATTTTATAAATAAAACAATAATAACGAGGAAGAACCATGAAATGCACTATATGCAACAAGAAAGTAGAAGAAACATTCCTAAAAAAACCAGTAGGAACATACGTACGAGACAGGAAAGGCAAGCGAAAACTAGTCTGCAAAGAATGCCAAGCCAAGCTAAGCATCGAACAAATAAAGAACAAGATTTAAACAAACCCATATATGCCTCTGTAGCATAGCAGCTATTGCGTCTGCCTCGTAAGCAGAAGGTCCCGAGTGCAACTCTCGGAGGGGGCTTTTTTTTTTATGTATTCGCCAGTATGTTTTATAA
>PWWA01000038.1 GCA_003562145.1 Candidatus Woesearchaeota archaeon
CTAAAGCAAGAAGACAGGGGCAGCGTTGAGAAAGGAAGCGCTGAGGAACTTAAAGGCAAGCTAGGCAGGGATAACAGGGAAGACAAATTAATGCACACAGTCATGGATGTAGATAAGGATAAGGTTGAGAAAGCATCCGTGCTAACCGATGCGATAAACAACAATATTTCTAGTTTTACCCCTGACCTTACGTTTGAGCAAATGGTTAACAATTACAGGAATGCAAAGAAATTAATGGGCGAAACACTGATACGTGAGCTTACAGGCTACGAGCCGGGCTTCGTAGAAAAAAATATTCGTGTGCCTGAATTCCAAAGAGAGCTAAAGGAAAGGATTAAGCAGAACACGGACAAGCTCAAAAAAGAAGGCTTTCTAGACGGCAAGGGATTCATAACAGAGCAAGCATATGACTATGAAGCGCTAAGCATGCTATCCGAGGAACTTGATGAACTAGAAGGCAAAGGATTGCTGGGAAGAAAAGAAAGCAGGAAACGAAGCGAGTACGGCGAAAAACAAGACACCAGGAATTACAGGACAGGAGACCGGTTCAGGAACATATCATGGAGGCAAACAGCCAATAAGAGCATAAGGAGAGGCCACAAAGAAATCTTAAAACAAGATTTCATGGTACACGAAAAACTAGCCAAAGGAAAAATAAACGTTATATACGCCTTAGACAACTCGGGAAGCATGAAAGGCGACAAGATAAAAACCGCGAAGAAATCAGGTATAGCACTTTCGTACAAAGCCACGCAGCACAACGACAAAGCAGGACTAATAGTCTTCAACTCAAAAATCGACAAAGCAATAACCCCCACAAATGACTTTGAAACAATACTACGAGAAATAGCAAGAATAAAAACAACAGGTGAAACAGACATAGCATTATGCATTAACAAAGCACTAGAACTATTCCCAAACTCAAAAGAAACAAACCACTTAATACTACTCACAGACGCTTTACAAACACTTGGAAAGAAACCAGAGAAAAAAGTCCTAGAGATGACATCCAGAGCAGCAAGCGCAAGAATAAGCATATCAATCATAGGAATAAACCTTGACCGAAAAGGAGAAGAACTAGCAAAGAAAATCGCAGACATAAGCAAAGGAACCCTTTACAAAGTAAGAAACCTAGAAGAAATCGACAGCATCATCCTAGAAGATTATTACCAAACAAAAACACAAACCTAAAAAAAATAGAAAACTATATAAATAAAAACAACGGGTTTAACATTTAATTAAAATCATAAGAGGTGCCAAATTGAACAAAAAAGCAGGATTAAGCCTAGGAATCAACACAATCATCGTCCTAGTAATCGCGATGGTCGTAATCGCAGCCGGAATAACTTTCATAAGAACTTTCTTCGACGCAGGAACAGACAGGTTACTAGGAGCATTTGACATAGGAGAATTCGGGAACAAACCTGACAGGCTAAACCCATTGGTACTCGAAAGAGGCACAATAAGAGGAAAAGCAAACTCTGAAGTGGTAGTAAGAGTAGGATTCTACAACACAGACGCATCCACAAAACTCGTCAACATCTCGCTAGGCGACTGCACGAGTACTCTGCCGTTCACCCTAACATCCTTAACGCAATCCGTGGAAGGACTAAGCGCTACAGGCTTTGGCACGCTGCTACAGCTGCCTGGAACGGATGGAACATATATATGCACAATACAAGCCTGGGAGCACGACGCCGATCCACCTGCAACAACTCCTTTGGCTACCACACAAGTAGAAGTCCAGGTGACTAATTAAAAATGATAAAACCAAAAGCGAATAAGCTACACCTAAGCAAAGAGGAAGAATTCGAAATACTAAAAATGGTCCTAGACAAATTCCTATGGATAGGAACCATAAGCCTGATGTTCGGAGTGTACTTGCTCTTAAGCCCCCAGAACGACGTAGGCCTAGGACTCTTAGTTACACTAATAGGCGCAACACTGCTCTTAATATTCACATCCGTAATAACGAAGCAGTTCGACTACAAAAAATAAGAATTCTTAAGATAAAGAAAATGCTTGGAAAAAAAGGAATGGAGATATCCATAAATGTAATAGTGATGATAATCTTAGGCCTGATAATGTTTAGTGCAGCCATAGCAATCTTCACAAACCTATTCCAAGGAATAAAAGAAACAGAACTCATGATAAGCGAACAAATGCGGGAAAGGCTTATCAGAAACTTCCCAACCAGTGAACTCGTATTCTTACCCGAGACCACTAAGTCCCCGCAGAGAAAGCTATTCACCACTGACAATCAAGTAAGGTTCTACGTAGGAATATACAACGACAAGGATACAAACATGGAATTCAAGCTAAACATAGAGCCAACAGAAGCAAGTAGAGGAGCAGGCCTGGAACAAGATAAAATAACATACCTAAAAGAACCCCATATGTTAGGCGCTAAAAAAAGAGACATATATGTGTTCATAATTAACATAGAAGGACTTGAATCCGGCAAGCAATACGGAGCAATAGTAAACGTAACAAGAGAAGAAGGAAGCGATTGGGTCCAGCACGGAAGACCTAGGATTGCATACGTAGACCTAAGATAACCCCTCAAGCAAAGCCAACATTTCCCTATAAGGATTCTTAGCCTTAACTATTCCAGATGCAACGAGAACGCCTTTAGCGCCAAGGCGCACAGAATCTTGAACATCCTTAGCCATGTGGATTCCAGCACCACAAAGAACAGGCATCCTGCTCACACGCAAAACACTCTTCACACTCCTCTCAACAATTTCAGGGCGGGCCTGGCTAACAGAAATCCTTCCACCTATAAGCTCAGGAGGCTCAACAGCAATCATATGCGGGTGATAAGAAGCAACTTTGGCTGCACGAACATTATCCGAAGCACAACCTATTGCTAATAAGCCAAGACTCTTACAGCGCCGAATCGTCTCAGCCAACACATTATCAGAAAGCCTTTTCTCAGAATGATTCAGAAGAGTTCCAGTAGCACCCGCATCCTTTATTGCTTCCAGCGTTACGCTCCCAGTATGCGCACCTTGCCTTTCAGGGTCTGCGTGCTGTGCGAGAACAGGGATTTTTACTTTGCCGGCAACCATCCTCAAATCAGTTGGCTGCACAGCCACCATGACTTGCTTCCCTGTTTTCTTTGACGCCTTTTCCGCGAGCAAAGCCAGCTTCAATGCGTTTTTTCCAGTGCTTTCCTTATAAGCCTTAAAATTAACTACGAGTACAGGTGTTCGTAACGGGTTGTAAGGCATAAAGAGAAAACTGATAAGTTAATTTATATATTTTTGGTTTTATTTCTTATTAATCTTGTAAACAAAGTAAATGGCTATTATTGTGAAAAACAATGACAGGTACTGGCCTGTGCTCACACCCAAGAATATGGCTTCTCCCGCAGGGTCCCGTAGAAAGTCAAGTAAGAACCTAGTTGAATTATATAAGAGAACGAAGTACCAGAACAACAAGCCTTGCTTTAGCTTCCAAGCCCTAGCCACAAAGAAAAGTATTCCAGTTAAAAAAAAGTCTTTCGCAGCAGCGTATAACTGGTAAGGATGCCTGCAACCCTCAAATCCCTGGAACACAACACACCAAGGCACATCACTCCTGGTGCCTGGCAACTCACCGTTAACGAAATTCGCGATCCTTCCAAGCGCCAAGAAGAAGAACGCAGGCAAAGCCAATAAGTCCGCCAAGGAATAAAACTTCACATTATGCTTCTTCGAGAAAAAGTACACAGCCAATATAGCTCCTATTAAACCACCATGAAAAGACATGCCTCCACGCCACACCATGAACAACTCCAACGGGTTAGACAACAGCACGCCAGGAGAATAAAATATGAATGTGAAAACTCTTGCACCAAGAACGATACCTGCCAATAAGTATATCATGAAGACTTCAAGCTTGTCCTTGTCCAAGCCCTTCACCTTGTCTTTCTTAACCTGGCTTGACATGTAGAAATAGATGAATAGGAATCCGAGAAAATATACTAAGCCATAATACCTCACCTGGAGAAATCCTAGGTCTAGCAACACCGGGTTTATGTTGTGAATGAACACTTTTTACGCGCACCGATCATAATTGGAATGTATCAATTATTTTTTGCTTTAACTGTTCTTTCTGCAGTGCACCAACAATCCTTCCAAGCTCTCCACCATCCCTGTACATTATCAGCGTAGGAATGCCGCGCACACCTGCCATGCCAGCCACATCGCTTTCCTCGTCGACATTAATCTTTGCAAAATCTACGCGTTTGATTTCTTCGCTAAGCTCCTCGAAGATAGGTGTCAGCATCTTGCACGGGCCACACCATTCCGCCCAGAAATCCACTATTACATCGCCACTCGATACTGCATCCTTAAAGTTCTCTGATGTCAATTCCTGCATCTTGATACCACCCAAAGGTTTCGGAAAGACAAGTTCTTTTTATAAGTTACCCTTTTGTTTTTTGCATTGAAAGAACGGATTTGTTATCTGTAAGCACTTGTTTAACTGCACCTTCCGAGTTTAAATCAGGGAACCTGAAGAGCAAAGAGCAATTCTCGCAGTGATACCTGCACTTATAGTTGCCTTTTACGTCCCCACCACATATAGGGCAACCCGAACCGATTACTTTAATATACATAATAGCTGTGTGAAGCATAACATGTTTTTATTGTTTGCTGAAAAAAAAAGTTGTTTTGAGAACCATAAGCTTTTTTAACACCCTGAAATTCCTCGAAGCGGGCTTAGAGGTTCTAATACGGACAAAAATAAACGAAAAAGGTGTTTATCCAAATGAAAGATGTCGAGCACGGATTAATCGTAGAGAAACTAGCAGGGAAACTCCAAGGAACCGTTAAGGCCCCTGAATGGGCGGGATTCGTAAAAACAGGCCACGGAAAGCAAAGGCCTCCAGCTAGGAATGACTGGTGGAATATAAGGTCAGCAGCAGTATTGCTAAGCATTCAAAAGCTCGGGCCAATAGGAGTCTCAAAGCTCAGCGTTAAGTATGGAACAAGGAAAAACAAGGGTGTCAAGCCAGAAAAGGCAACCCCTGGCTCCAGGAATATACTCAGGAAGATATTACAGCAATTAGAGCAAGGAAAGCTTATAAAGCAGGCAGAGAAAGGAGTGCATAAAGGCCGCATAGTCACAAACGAAGGCATAAAGCTAATAACAGAAGCCTCGAAGGAAGCAAAGAAAAGCGTTGGTGGTAAGTAAAAATGTCAAGATTCATAAACATAGCCAAGAAGCTTAGGCTTATCAAGAAGTCAAGGCAGGACAGGTGGGCTCCGTTCTGGACAGTGCCCAAAATATACGGCACTGGCAGGAGAATACACCCTGGAAGGCATACTACTGTAAAACGGAACTGGAGAAGGAATAAGACTAAGGTGTAAAGGGATATGAGCGAAGAGAGAACATATACTATTCCGCTAAGAAGAGATTTTATCAAAGTGCCAAGGTATTACAGGGCTAAAAGAGCGGTTAACCAAGTTAAGACGTATATAGCAAAGCACATGAAAGTCCAGGATGTCAAGATAGGCGGGATGCTCAACAAGGAATTATGGCAAGACGGCATAAAAAACCCTCCGGGAAAAGTCACGGTTAAGGCAATAAAAGATGGCAACACAGCCAAAGTAGAACTCGAAGGACACACCTACAAAGTTGAAAAAGTGCAAACCGAAAAAACAGAAGCGCCATCAAAGCTAAAGGACAAGCTAGCAGCAAAGATGGGCATAGACAAGGAA
>PWWA01000114.1 GCA_003562145.1 Candidatus Woesearchaeota archaeon
GAAGGAGAAGTAGAATATGACTGGCAAGGAAAATTCAAGGAGGGATTCCCAGCAAAGCTCCAAGAACTCATGTTCAACAAAATGCTAAAAAGATATTACGAGATAAAATACCTTGATAGACTGGCGTACGACGTATACGACTTGCAGACAGAGATAAAAAAGTTTTTAAAAATGGAAAGCATAAAGAGTGCATACTAATGGCAGAAGTAAAAAACCTGGTGTACGGAGAATCCTTCACATTCAAAGGATTAATGGACGTAAAAGAGCTATACATGCTCCTAGACAAGTGGTTCAAGGAAAGAGGCTACGACAAGAACGAATTATGGAACTTCGAAGAAAACTACGAGGAAGGCAAGCAAATAACCCTAAAAATACAGCCATACAAAAAAATAAGTGACTACGCAAAAATCGAGATAAGAGTAACCGCGCAGCTAAGAAAGCTAAAAGAAGTCGTGATAGAGAAAAAAAAGCAGAAAATGAAGCTTATGCGAGGTGAAGCAACATTTGTATTCGACGTATTCCTCACAACTGACTATGAAGGCCACTGGGAAACAAGGCCAATGCTATTCTTCATAAAAACAATCTCAGAAAAATACTTGTACAAGAGCTACATCGAAAAATACGAGGAAAGCGCAATAGCAGACAAAGACGCAGTCAAAAGAGAGCTCAAAAGCTACCTAAACATGCAAAGATTCTGAATTTATTGCTCGTCTTTATGGTACAAGTCTAAGAACCACAATTCTTCTTTTTCATTATAATAAATGTATGAAAGCCTGTATGGAGCAACATATATTTCTCTTGTGCCCTTCCTATCATACCTCATAGGCTTTCCAGTTAAAGGGCTTTCAACAATTTTCCTAATTTGCTTCTTTACCTTTTCTCTTAATGAAGAATCTTTAATTTTCTCTAGTTTCTTCCTGAAGAAAGGATCAAGAATTACTTTTACCATTTTTTGAGCTCTTCCAGGAACTCATCCATATCCATTTTAATGCCTTCCCCAGACTTTATCCTGTTAAAAGCCTCTTCAGTTCTCCTCGCGAACTCCAGGTCTTCAGCAAAGTTCTTGTCTAGGCTGCTAGCCTTCTTAAGGATAAAATTATCTTTGTCTTTCATCACGATCAGCTTATCTCCTTCCTTTAATCCTTTCCTCATATTGCTCGGGATGACTACTTGGCCCTTAGAGCTTATTCTTGTTATAGCAACTTCCATAAAAATCACCTGGTAAGACGAATCTTACATTGTTTATATGTTTTTCGGCTAAAAAACCGGAAAACCCAAGGTTAACTTTAAAAAAAGCCGCTCTTTTCTTCACAAAATGCTGCGGTCGCATAACCTGGTATTGCGCTGGCCTTGAGAGCCAGTTCCTTCGGGAGTTCCCGGTTCGAATCCGGGCCGCAGCGTCTTTTTTTATCCTACGTTTTTTCCCGTTCGTACCTTGTGTGAGTCTAGTAATGTGTCTACTTTGCTTATTTGTCGTAACGCGTATTCTTCGCTTATATGTGTGTAGTGATTGAACCAGTCGCTTGCAAGTTCGTCTATGTCTAAAAGGTCGTTGTCTTTGTATTTATTTCTTATTTTTTCTCTTTCTTGTCCTGTTATTTCTATTCCTAACATTTGTAATTCTTCATCGATTTCTTTTTTGTCTCTGTAGAACTTTGGGTTTTCGTATTCTACCATTATGTCCCATGCAGGGCTGTTAGGCAAGGGTATGAATCTTGAGAATTCTATTGCTGAAAACCTGGCTTCCGACAGTATTTTTTCTATGGCGTCAACTGTTTTTTTTAGGGTTTCCTCTGTTTCTCCAGGTCCTCCCGCTATGTATGAGCCGTGGACTGATATTCCTGCTTGGTTTAGCAGCTTTACTGCCTCTATGTTAGTTTCTTCTGTTGTCTTGTTCTTCCTTTGTGCTTCTAGTATTTCTGTGTCTCCTGCGTCCAGCCCTATGTTTACCCTTGTCACGCCTAGTTTTTTTAGCTTTTCCACGTTGTTCTTCTTTGTCAGCCCTAATGATCTGGCGTAGACCATTAGTTCTATTTCTTTATTGTTTATCTTTTTTTCTAGGTCGCCAGGTATTGTTTTTATGAGTGAATCAATGTATCTTGGGCTGGCTGTGAAGCTGTCATATACTTCAAAGAACAGGTTTATTCCGTACTTCTCGTTGTAATTCCTTATTGTATCCCAGAATTCTTCGGGGTTGCCTGTGTTTATTACTAAGTCTGATATGCTGCAGTAAGTGCATCTTTTTAACCCGTTTTCGCATCCTCTTGCATAATTCAGAGTTATCGGCTTAATTTTTTTCTTGTGCAGATGCCCGAATGCGTTGTTGTAGTTTTCCCAGTATATCCCTAGTGTATTTGTTATTAGTTCTAGGTCTGGCGAGGTGTTTTGTTCTTTCAAATAGTATTTTTTATCAGGGTTTCTTGTTATGGCATTGCCCTTCCTGTATGCTAAGGAGGGTGTGTGTTCAATGCCAGTATTGTTTATTAGAGCTCCTAATAATTCAGTGAATGGCTGTTCTGCGACGTCATTCGTAATTACGTAGTCTATGTATTCCCTTTTATTTAGGATTATATCTGGGAAGAAGCCAGCGTGGTCATCTCCGAGGACCACTTTTGCTCCTACGTTTTTTGCTTTTCTTGCTATTTTCAGGCCTTCTTTGTATGTTGGTGTTAGCACGCTGATCCCGACTAGGTTCGGGTTGTAGGCTTCTATTGCTCGTTCTATATATTCTGTATTTGAGATGCCTCCGTCAAGTATTTTTATGTCTATGCTGTCTCCGAAGTCTCTCTTCATCCTTGTTGCTAGTTGAACTATTCCAATGTGTGGGAAGCACGCGTAATTTGAAGAATTTCTGTCATTTGTTTCATTCGGCGAGTTTACCAACACAATCTTGTATTTATCCATATTAATCACAACACAGTAATAACAATACAATATAATAAAATTACTTAGAATCTTTATTTTACTAAATCAAAAATATTATAAATATAAGATGATAAGTAAAATAAAATGCTTAATAAACATAAGAACCTTGACTTAAAAGACAGGAAAATAATATTTGAACTGGAAAAAAACGCTAGAGTTCCTCTAACAAAAATTGCAAAAACCCTGAAAATATCAAAGCAACTAACAGGCTACAAGCTCAAAAAGCTTGAAACCTCAGGCATAATAGAAGGATACCATGCAATAATAGACACATCAAGGCTAGGATTCACCACATACAGAGTATACCTTAAATTCCAAAATCTCACACAACACAAAAAAGAAGAATTCCTTGCATTTCTCGAAACTCTAAACGAGGTAACTATACTATTATCAATAGATGGTGAATGGGACGCAGGCTTTGCAGTAATGGTAAAAAACATATATGACTTCTACGAGGTATGGGAAAAAATCCTTGAATACAAGGAATTTATAGAACAATATAGAACATCAATCTATTCGCCTATATACCATTTCACAAAGAAATTCCTATCATTAACTGATGAATATTACGTCGAAACCAAAATGCTCGGGGGGAAAGAAAAAGCCGAATTTGATGATTTAGACATATCTATACTTAGCGAACTATCCCCTAATGTAAGAAACCCATTAACAGAAATCTCCAAAAAACTAAAAAGATCCGCGCAACTAATAATTAACAGGGTAAAAACCATGGAGAAAACCGGGATAATACAAGGGTATAGACCTATTCTCAACTGGAAATTATTAGGATATGAATACTACAAGGCAGATATAACCTTGAATAATAATAAACAGCAAAACGAAATAATGAACTTCGGCAAGCAACATAAATACATATTTCAAATAAACAAAACCATAGGTGGAAGCGACCTAGAAATCGAATTATATGCAAAAAACAAAGAACACTTCAGAGAAATAATGAACGAAATCCAGGACAAATTCAGCGACGCATTCAAGAATTATACATACTTCACACTAATAAAGACCTACAAGGAGACATTCTTCCCAAAAACAAACCTACTATAACACTTTTTGGTCAAGCTTTTCTTAAAAGGTCTGTTCCTGTATAATGATGGTGGCCTGTATTCTTGTAGAAATCGAAAAAAAGTGAATTGATTCACATAATTAATACGAAAAATGTGAATGAATTCACAAAATTTAAGAATGGAAAAAGAACTATTCAAGAAAAAAGCCAAAACGCCTAAAGGCTGGAAAAACGTAAAAACAATAACCAAAGAAAACTTTTTTGAACTATTCAAATGAAACTATTAATAGTGCGCCACGGAGAAACAGAAGCCAACCTGAAAGGAATCTGGCAAGGGCAGACTCCTGGTGTATTGACAGAAAAAGGGAAACAGCAAGCAACGCTTCTTGCTGAACGCTTAAAAGACGAAGACATAAGTCTTATTTACACCAGTGACTTGGATCGTGCATTTCATACAGCTAAAATAATTCATGAGTACCATAAAAAAATTCCCTTGATAAAAGAGCCTGAATTAAGGGAAGCCTACCTGGCAGCATGGGAAGGGAAAGCAGAAAGAGACTTGGACTTAAATAATCCTCCTAAGGGCTTGGAGACTTTTGAAGAACTGCAGGTTAGGGCTGCGCGCTTTTTAGAAAAAATAATGCTTAAGCACAAAGATGAAACAGTGCTCCTGGTTTCTCATACAGGTTTCATAAAAGCATTAGTGAATTCAGTAAGAAAAATCAAAGGGTACACTAGCGACGTAAACCAAGATAATGCTTGCATTAACATAATAGAATTCACCGGAGAAAAACCTAAAATAGTATTACTAAACTCCACTGAACACCTAAAATAGATTTTTTGAGGAAACCCGCAGTTTTTTGGTCAAGCTTTTCTTAAAAGGTTGTTATCTGTATCAGGGCCGCAGCGTATTATTTTTAGAAGTGGTTCTAAGTCCTGTAAACTGAATATTTTTCTTTAAACCTTAAAAACACAAGCATGTTTCATTCAGTGAAGTGATAGTTATGCATTGTACGCCAAGCTACTTAAAGCTCTCGGAAGAGGAATTAAGAAAGAGGTCTGATGAGTCTTTTAAGCTATTAGAAGAGTGTCGTGTCTGCCCCAGGGAGTGCGGCGCTGACAGGCTAAAGGGTGGCAGGGGCTTCTGCCGCCTGGGCGTTAAGCCTTTTGTTTCATCTTCAGGGCCTCATTTCGGAGAGGAAAGCGTATTGGTAGGAACACATGGCTCAGGAACGATTTTCTTTGGCTCTTGCAACCTTGCTTGTAAGTACTGCCAGAACTACGACGTATCACAGCTAAGGATTGGAGAAGAAATTTCTTTTGAAGAGCTTGCAGGAGTAATGCTCTCCTTGCAGGAGAGGGGCTGCCATAACATAAATCTTGTTACTCCCACCCCCCAGGTCCCTGCTATTTTGAAAGCATTGGTTATTGCGAGGAAGAAAGGCTTGCAAATACCTATAGTGTATAATACTAATGGCTATGAGTCAAAAGAGACTTTGAAATTATTGGATGGCATAGTTGATATTTATATGCCTGACGTCAAGTATTCAGATA
>PWWA01000003.1 GCA_003562145.1 Candidatus Woesearchaeota archaeon
AGGAATAAAACAAGCAAGAAAGACAATGGAAAAAATAGATGAAAACGACTCACCTATACTAGCATGCGCGCTAACCACAAAAAACCAAGGCATCTGGACCGAAGACAAGCATTTCAAAAAACAAAGCAAAACAAGAACCTGGACCACGAGTGAATTATACAAGATATTCTACAAAGACAAATAATTCCGGTTTTAACCGGAAGGCATTCGATTCTTTTACAGGTAAATAAAAAAATGAAAATGGCTACGCAACCTAGAGACAAGCATGAAACAACTAAAGCTCGCAGACAGGGTTTTGCTCCATTACGCGCACTGGATTGATAACATAGACTTATGCCTAGGACCTGCAAGAAGCACCCTCAGCGTTTCAGGCTCAGATTTACTGGAAAGCATTTCCTGGGGAATAAAAATCCTGGATTACGGGGTGATGAAAGCGCCTTTCGTAGCCGCATACCTAGCAAGAACAAAGGATTACTCTGCATTAGCGGACTGGGTCCCAAAAGAATTATTAGCAGTAAGCCTGCCATACGGCGGCTTCCTAGAAATAATGAGAAGATACGAAAAAGTAGCAAAAAAACATTACGGGGTGGACGAAAAAACAGCAAACATTAAATAGTTGAACTGTTTAACTGTTCAACGAGGGGGTGTTTATGCCAGGAGCTGAAATAGTCAAAATGTCAGAAAAAGGACAACTCGTAGTGCCCAGAGAAATAAGAGAAACATTAAACCTAAGCCCAGGAGAAACCTTTGCAGCTGTACAACTCGCTGATGGAGTATACTTCAAAAAAATAAGAATACCCGAACTAAGAATCGACTTCGAAAAACTAGCAGAAGAAGCCCAGAAAAAATTCAAAGAAAGAAAAACGACAAGGAAAGACGTTAAAGAGGCAATTAAATGGGCAAGAAAAAAATCGTAAGCATTACCTGCTCGCATCAGCCTGCCTTTCAATCTCAAGCTTCTTAGAAATCGCGAGGCTCTGAGAACTCATCGCATAAGCATTAATTATTTCATCAGACAAAGCAGACTCAAAAGTCTTCTTCTTATTAAAAGACTTCTGCCTAGCACCCTGAGCAAACAACCTTAAAACAATATCAACCCTTCTCTGCGGAGCGCATTCAACCGCCTTAGGATAACGCGCACCACCATACTCAATCGTAACAATTTCCTCGCGGGGAGCAGCATTCTCCACAGCCTTAGCCAAGACAAGCAAAGGATTCTTCTTAGTCTTCTTCTCAACCATGGACAAAGAAGACTCAACCAAGTCATAAACCTTTTGTGCCTTACCCGTATTGTGACCGGAGCTAATAAAATGCTTTTTACCCTTGTGGCCTGTAACCATTATCTTATTAATAAGCCTCTCCACCAAAGATACTTTGGACTTGTGAAACTTGTTGCCCGCGTACCGAGCACCTGTCTTCGGAACAATAACAGGCTTGAGAGATATGTACGGCGCAACCCCCGGGTCAGATATTGTTATGCCCTGGGTGCTCCACTTATTGAATATTAACGGTTCTGCCATGAGCCCAGGGAAAAAGAGGGTGGTTTATAAACATTATGATTTTTATGACTATAACGCATGGTAAAGATTTATAAATAAAGTTGTTCTCCGCTAAGAGAGGATGGCTGCAAAGAAAAAGGCTGTGAAGAAGAAAGCTGCAAAGAAAAAAATTGGTGGTTCTAAGAAGAAAGAAAAGTTTTTGCAGCCACAAGTAAATATTGGATTAGTTGGGCACGTGGACCACGGCAAGACAACCCTTACCGAGAGGCTTTCAGGTAAGTGGACGGATACGCACTCCGAGGAAATAAAACGGGGTATTACGATAAAGCTTGGCTACGCAGACTCCACTTTTTATGAGTGCCCAAAATGCAAAAGGCTTTCTGTTAAGGAGAAATGCCATGATTGCGACGAGGAAACAAATCCTTTGAGAAAAGTTAGCTTTGTAGACGCGCCGGGCCACGAGTCATTGATGGCGACGATGCTTGCCGGCGCAACGATTATGGACGGCGCGATACTGCTTGTTGCGGCCAATGAGCCTTGCCCGCAGCCGCAGACAAGGGAGCACTTAATGGCGTTGGAAATTGCAGGGATAAAGAACGTCGTGGTGGCGCAGAACAAGATTGACTTGGTAGACGAGGAAAGAGTTAAGAAGAATTACAGGCAGATAAGGGATTTCCTGAAAGGGACTAGCTATGAAAACGTTCCAGTTATTCCTTTGAGTGCGCAGCACGGAGCAAACATCCATTACTTAATACAAGCCATACAACAAGTTATTCCAAGCCCTGAGAGGGATGCGAGCAAGCCCCCGTGGTTCCTTGTTGCGAGGAGCTTCGATACGAATAAGCCTGGCTCTGAGCCGGATGAGCTTGTAGGCGGAATATTGGGAGGCGCCTTAAAGCAAGGAAAGCTAAGGGTTGGTGACAGGGTTGAGGTTAGGCCTGGAAGGATTTTGGAGGAGCACAACCAATTGGTTTCAAAACCTTTGTTTACAACTATTAAGGGAATTACGAGTGGGGGTGCTATAGTAGAGGAGATAACTCCTGGTGGCTCAGTGGGAATACTGACTGATTTGGATCCTGCCGTGGTTAAGAGTGATAACTTAGTTGGCAATATTGTTGGGAGTGAAGGGTTGCTGCCACAGGTGTGGGGTGAGCTAAAGCTAGAGGTTCATTTGCTTGAAAGGGTTGTTGGGAGCAAGGAGGACTTGAAGGTTGAGCCTGTTAAGATGCATGAATTATTGATGCTTAATGTTAATAGTGCGGCTACTGTCGGCCAGGTTTTTGAGCTTGGAAAGAATAATTTTAGGTGCAGGCTTCGTTTGCCTGTTTGCGCTGATACTGGGAGCAGGGTTAGCATTAGCAGGCGTGTCGGGACTAGGTTTAGGCTGATAGGGTATGGGGTTATATTGGAAGATAAGAAAAAATAATTTTTTTTTATTGTCTTAGTTCTTTGTATTTTGTGTATTCTTTTTCTGTGACGAGGCTTATGTCTATGGGGGATGCGCTGGAATCTTTTGGGCTTGTTATGTATGCCTCGAATATTTTTGCTTTGCCTTGGTATTGCTTTTCTTTTAGCGGGTTTTGTGTTATTGAGAATTTGATGTTTGGGTTGTAGTCTAAGGGAGACGTGGTTCTTGTTGTTGTTTGGAGTTTTTGTGCTGCGGCCTGTATTTGTTGTTCTGTGCCGACTCCTAGTACTTGTATGGTTCCATAGTTTTTTTCTTGGCCAAGAATTTTTTTTACGAGGTCTCCTTCTAGGTATGTTTCTAGGCCGTTGCTGTCTAGGAATTCGAATGCCGCCATGATTTTTCTTTTGTCGGCTCTTTTTATGTCGTATTCTTGTATGTCTTCTTTGTGTGTTATGTATTTTGGGTGTGCCATGGTTGTTGATAGCAATACAACTATAAAAAACTTTCGGTTTTTTACTACTAAAAAGTAAAAAAAATAAAGAATTGGGGGTTTAGCCCCAAACAAAAACCGGAGGCCTATTCACATCCCTAACCCTAACCTCAACCTCCTGGCTCGCCTCCAAGACACCATCGCTAACCGTAACAACCACAAAATACGTAGCAGTACAGCCAGGCTCATCACAACCCAACGGATAAGCATCTTCATAAGTAGTCTCATACGAATCAGAATCCATCCAACCACTAAAAGACACGATGATATCATCACCATCAGGGTCAAACGCATCCACAGGAATACTAACCTCTTCACCCTCATCAACCACAATAGGGTCAATAGGCTTAAGCACAGGAGGCCTATTCTTAGCCAAAACCTTTAGCTTGAATGTCTCTTTTACACTATCAACACCATCATCAGCCGTAACAGTTATCGTATACGTGCCCCTATCACCAAAACCAGGAGTCCACGAGCCATTCTCATCCAACGGCGGCGAAAACGAAACCGTAACCATGTCACCATCAGGATCAGACACAACCGGGGAAACACTAAAAGTCTCAGTCTCCAAAACCTCAGCGTCACTGATAGGCTCAATCACAGGAGGCCTATTCGTCTTGTCCACAACCACCGTGATAGTCCTCGTAACATCGTTAATGCCATCACTCGCACGAACAAGGACCTTGTGCTCACCCGCATCCCCATACGTAGTCCTATAAGAACTAGTCCTCATCCAGCCATCATACGCAACCACAACCGGGTCCCCATCCTCATCAAAAATATTACACCTAATATTAACCATTTCCCCCTCGCTAACCCTAATAGTCTCAGGGCAATCCACGACAGGAGGCCTGTTAGCCCTTTCAACCACGACTAAGACGTACTCAGAAACCCTAACAAGTCCATCACTAGCAGTGACACGCACCAAGTAACGGCCCTCATCACCAATCTCAGTCAACCAAAGACCTTCCTCATTGAAAGGCTCCCCGAAAGAGAGCTCGATCTGCCTCCCATCCGGGTCATACGCATCCACAGGAATCCTCGCCAACTCACCTTCCTTAACACGCAGGGTATAAGCCGCCCTGGACTCATCCACGACAGGCTCATCAACAACAACTTCATCCACAGGCACCCCGTTCGAGATATTAATCACGAACTCATCAGTAATATTAGGGTCTTCACCTGCAAGCTCACAACCCGAAAAGAACATTGCCGCCAAAACACAAACCACTAATAACATCATTTTTTTCATTAATACCACCCTTCCAAGTTCTAAAAAATATTAATCCTAATTAAGTTTTATGGAAGTATAATTTCAATAGTAGTATATAAATATTTCTATTGGAGAGTGAGAACAGCACAAATTAATTTTTAAAGCAACACCTGCTAAAAAAGCATAAAAGGAAAAATAAGAGAAAAAAAAAGAATTAGCCAAAAATCCTGACGTTACCAACCTCGCGATGATAAAGCGTGTCACCAAACTGGGATACAGGACAACAAGCCGCACTCCTAACAGGACTCTGACCTGGGCTAAACAAACCAGGAACCTGACTAACACACCAATTATTCTGATCACCAGAATAAACCCGTTGATAACCAATAATATTAAAATAAGATATCCCAAACCTGGCCTTACAATCCAAAACCCTAGGCCAATCAAGATCACAACCACACCAATACACATAATCATCAACCACCCTAAAACAAAAATGAGGCTCAGCAAACTGATCAGCATGATCAAAAGAAACACTCATACTCGGACCATTACACACACCACTACCAGCACCACAACCACGCACAGTCCGATTACGCTCCCAACTACTCACACAATACGGACTACCAGCACTACAAAACTCAACCGCACTATAATTAACAAAAACATCATCCGAACCACCAACAACACGACAAACCTCGCCCTCACCAGCAGGCTGAGCCTCATAACCAACACTACAAGTAGGACTGCTACCACTACAATAACCATACAACCTCTCCCTTACACAACCACCATCCCCAGGATCACACTCCCAAAACTCATCATCACAATAATCCCTACCACTCAAATAAGCACGACCATCACTAC
>PWWA01000099.1 GCA_003562145.1 Candidatus Woesearchaeota archaeon
ACCAATAATCATGATTATGGTCCTGATAAGCTTTGGCGCAGCGGCACAATCAATTTTTTCTTCCAAGACCTCAAGGACGCCAATGAAGAAAGCCGGGAAAAGAATTAAATAAATGTAGTGCTTCTTTTTCTTTTATGAAACTCCTTTGCTTTATAGGAATCCATAAGTGGTCAAGGACAAGGCTTGTAAGCCATGGCTTTTCGTCTAATGTACTTGATGCTTCGAAGAAATGCTTGTGGTGCGGTAAAACAAGAAGATGGGTGCAGCCAAAAAAATGAGGAAGCCCTTATGGCTTGTAATACTGATATTGTTATTCGTGGCATTAGTGGTTTTTCTGAGGACTTTCTAAGAATTCCTTTAAGGCGCTTAAAGCCTTCCAGCGCATGCTAACACTATTTTTTTCTTCGCTGCTCATCTCGCTAAACGCTTTATCGTGGCCTTCAGGTATGAATATTGCGTCCCATCCAAAACCTTTGCCTTTTCTCGGCGGGACTATCTTGCCTTTTATTTTTCCTTCAAAGAAAAAAATTTTGTTTTGGCTTTCAGCGTAGCCAATAATAGTCCTTGCAACAGCAGCGTCTTCACCTAGCTTTTTACACATATCATATATGCCTTGCAAGCCCATTCTTTCCTCAAACCATTTTATTAAAGGCCCAGGCAGCCCGCTCAGGCATTCCAAGTACAAACCCGTATCTTCAACAATCACTGGTCCTCGGCAATGTTTCAAAGTTTCTGATAATTTTGCTTTAACAACTTCCTCTAAGTCCACTTCTTGGATCTCAGGCAGATATATCTCTAACATTTCTAATTCAATATTTCCTAGCATGCTCTTTACTTCTGAGAACTTATTCTTGTTACCAGTTGCAAAATACAAAGTCATATTGATCTTCCGGGAGGGTTTACTTGTTCTCGCCATTGCTGAAAGTTCCTCTCAACTTTTTTTCCCGTAGCATTCTCCAGCATTGAATAAAGCTCTTCGTATCCTTCAAAATGCCTTATGTCCTTAATAGAAATTGCGTGCTGTCCTGTATAGACGTCGAGAAAATAAGTTGTGCCTGCAGCAGGAGATCCTGCCCGGGCTTCAGCGCGTGAAAGAACCATTTCCCGCCTGCTTGCATACATCCTAGGCATTTTAGATGCTTCTACGATTCTCGTAATATCACTTAGAAGCGTAGCTTTAGGGCGGTACCAGGTAGTGTAAGAAAATTGGGTGTTGGTAACTTTTATCTTTGTAAGAAAATGGTTTAATCCGTACACCAAGCCTGCTAATCCTAGAACTCCCATTAGCAAGATATTCTCTATCGAGCTTTCCGTAAAAGTAGTTACTGCCAGTGTTAATAATAATGATGAGAAAAAAATAAATATTATTCCCCATGCCTTGTAAGACATCTTTGTCGTAAATGTTTTTTCCATGATTAATAAAAAAAATAATTATATATAAATTTATTTGGATTTATCGGATGCTTTCTGCGCAACTTTTCCAACCCAGATGGCTGCAATAACTGCTAGTATGGTTACGAACACGGCGTATATCCATGGTCCGCCTGTTGATAATGCGCATAGCGGCCCCGCGTTCTCTGCCCCGCACGGGCCTACGAATAATGCTCTTATCGCGTCGTTCCACGCTAAAGCGGCTACTAATCCGAAAGCAGCTGTTACCAAGGCTGCTAGCTTATCAATTACTTCCTTGTTTGCTTTTCCCATTAATACCAACCCCCTATTTAACAATTACTTTTATTTGTGTGTGGCTAAAGCTTCAGCGTTTAAAAATTTTATCCCAGAAAAAATGGTGGGCCCTCCCGGACTCGAACCGGGGACCTTCGCCGTGTCGAGGCGACGTCATAGCCGCTAGACTAAGGGCCCTTATCTTTTTTCTACCAGTATTTCCAGGATTGCCGCGTACGCAGGCCTTGTTATGAGCACTCCGATGGTTAAGCCTACAATTGTGGTTAGCGCGAATCCTTTTAGAAGCCCTGCTCCTGCGAACCATAAGGGTATCATCGCGACGACTAATGTGAAGTAAGCTGCCATTATTATGAAGAAAGCCCTTTTTAGCTTTTCCGCCCATGTTAGCGGCTCCCTTTTTCTTTTCTTGGAGAGTGTTTCGTCCGCGATGAGTATTTGGTGGTCTACGCCGCTTCCTATGGTGATTATGATTGCGGCGATTGCTGCCATGTCTATGTTCCACCCGATGAATGATGCGAAGCCAAGTATGATTGTTACTTCTGAGAGCATCGCGATTGACATAGGGATTGACACTCTCCATTCCTTGTACCTTATCCCTATTATTATGATTACTGTGATTGCTGCTACGAGCCCTGCGAGCAATGCGTTCCTGATAAAGCCAGCTCCGAGTACGGGGCTGATTGTATCTGTTTTGACTATGTTGAGGGCGACTGGCAGGCTTCCTGTTACTAGGAGGGTTTGGAGTTCTCTCATGCTTGCTAGTGCGTCGTTTGTGGCGGCTTGCCTTGTGTTTCCTGAGCCTGTGCCTGTGATTTGTATTTCTGTGGCTGGCCTTCCTTTCAGGTCAGCGCTAATCCTTAATTCGTCTACTAGGACGTCGTCTAAGTGCAATGTGAGGTTTTCGGATAAGTAGCTTTGTTGCAGGCCTACGCTTACCACGTCCAGCCTATCCGTGATTCTTGCTTGTCGCTCTGCGGCTTCCCTGCTCAGGGTGATGCTGAACCTGAACCTGCAAACCCATTCATCAGCGCTTACTTGGCCGCAGCTGCCGGGTTCTATGCCTGCCCTGTCTGCTGTCCTGTGCACGACTAAGATGTCTCTGTCGCCGCCGCGGAATACTACTTCGTCGCCTATCTTAGCCTCGAATTTGCCTTCCCTGGCCAATAATTCTTGTACTTCTTGCTCATCGGCTCCGGCTATTTCTACGGAGATAAAGTTGTTTCCGAATAAGTCAGTCGTGGTTCTTACGGTTACGTCGCTTACGCCGAAGACGTCCAATCTTCGCTCTATGTTGTTAAGTATTAGGTCTAGGTCTGCTGGGCTGACCTCTTCTTCTGGCTCGAGCATTACCCTTGTGCCTCCTGCTAAGTCAAGGCCTTGCCTGATATTGTTTTTTGGCTTGTCGTAAACGACTAGGCCTATGTTTTCCACGCCTATTATTTCTTCTATGGTCTTATTCCTGCTTACCGGTCGTTCTACGGTCACTGTTTCGTTTGTTGCTTCGTCGAAGAATGTTTCGTTTACGTATACTGTTTCTGTTTCGTTAAGGATTGTTATTTTTAGTTCTGGTTTCGGGGTGATAAAATAGGTCTGTGTTTCCTTTATGAATGGGATGAATGTTTTTGCTTTCTTTGTTGTTAGTGTGAATGTCTCGTTTATGCCGAATTGTCTTACTTGGTCATAGTATTCTTCTACGCTGTTCACGGGCACTCCGTTTATGCTTTCTATTATTTGCCTTGCCCGCGGGTATCCTTGGGCGTCCGGGGGTGTTATGGGGAATGGCGTGGCTTCTGCTGCTGCGCTGTCCCTTGTAACGCCTCTTATTGCGACTCCGTCGCCTGTTGTTGGCTGTATGAATATAATGGATAAGACTATGAATGCTACTAGGACTATTACTTTCCTGTTCCTCACTATGTTTCTAAGTGATTCTTTCATTTTTCGCCTTTCCTTTCAAGGTAATATCTTAGGATGCCCGCGTTCTGTATCCATGTATTGATTAGGTCTACTACGAGGCCTATCATTATTATCATCATTATCTCCATTAAGACTTGTGATTCTGCTACTAGGAATGCTATGAATACTGCTACTAATGTGGTTCCGGTCATGGTCAGCCCGGTTTTCATTGCGTCAATAGTCCTTTCGTATACTGTTCCTTCTTTTCTTTTCAGGATACGGGTGCTTAGCAATATATCTGTGTCTACGCTGTAGCCTATTAGCATTAGTAATGCTGCTATGCCCGCGGTTCCTATTGTGATTCCTGCTACGTTTAGGATTGCTATTGTTACAACGATGTTTGAGAATGCTGCCAGTATTACTGCTGCGCTTGGCACGAAGCTCTTAAAATACAGGAAGACCACGATTCCCATGAATAAGAATGCTATTAATACTGCGGTCATGGTTTGCCTGAAGAAAGCGTCTCCTAGAGCTGCGCCTATTGTTTCAGTGCTTAAGTCCCTGTCTTGTTTTCCTGTGAGCTCTTTGACTTTGCTCATTAGTTGTTCTGTTTGTTCACGGTCTTCTGGGAGTATGCTTGCTTCAATGATTATTCCTGCTTGCCTTCCCGCGTCTTCGAGTTTCCTTGTGTTTATCTCCTGTAAAGGGAATTCTGCTTGTAGCGCAGCCCTTATTTCCTTGTAGTCAAGGCCGGGGTCCAGGATGGTTATTGTGGTGCCTCCTTTTAGGCTTATTCCTTTGTTTATGAAATCCCCTGTTTGCGCGGTCTGGACTCCTATTAGTATCAAGGATATAACTAGTAAGGCAAAGGGAATGATTAATAGCAGCTTATAGTTCTTTTCGTAGAAAGACATCTTGCTATTTGAACTAATTGTTTCATTTGGCTTTTCTTTTCTTGGCTGCAGAGAATTTTCTTTGCTTTTCGTGATGTGCTCTTGGCGCCTCTTCTTGATTCTGTCGCGTCTCTTCATAAAAAACCTCTGCTTCACGGGTTGATTGTTTATTAATAAAGATTTTGGTAGTTTTTACTTGAATAAGCTTAGCATTTCCCTCTCTAATTCATGCATTTTTCCTGGTATGATTAATGAGTGCATGGGTTCCCCGAAGTCAAAGCGTTCTATCACTTCAAGGCTGCCAGCTTTTATTAATTGATTTTCTTTGCCTAGCCTCGCAATCCCTATTATTAGTAAGTCGTTGTTAATTACGCCTTCTTTCTTTTTTTCTTCTAATTTTTTCAGGATTTTGATTGCTTCTTTTATCGTCATGTACCTAGGTGGCTCAGGCTTGTTTATGCCTCTCTTCAGGTTTTCCTTGCTTGGCTCTGCCGTCTTGATATCCAATAAGCATAATGTGTGCAATCCTCTTTCTTTGTTTTCCTTTATTGCGTTGTAAGGGGTTTCCGGGAGCCAATCATCATCGAAGACTATGCTTGTGGTCTTCCCGAAATTGTATAACTGCAGTCCTGTTATGCTTACCGCGTTCATAATAGAAGCATTATTCAAAACCTTTACTTCTACGCCTTCTTTCCTAGCGCGCAGGTATAAATCTGTGTGGGTTGTAGCTGAAAATACGTCTCCAGATACTAAGAAGCATGCATCCCCTTTCTTTCCTGCTTCAACGATTTTTTCAGCTTCCTTTTCCACTAAGTTCCTATCCGCACCGATTATTTTCTTCCCGTAAAATCCTTCTAGTTTTTCTATGCTTGCTGGTGGGATACTCGTA
>PWWA01000032.1 GCA_003562145.1 Candidatus Woesearchaeota archaeon
AAAAACTCGTAACACAAATAAAAGGTGATTACGACGACGTTTCTACCCATTGCAAGCTATCCAACAAAAAACGATTAGTAGGCGAAGTAGATATCGTAGCCAAGAAAGGCAATGAAATCCACTTATTCGAGGTAAAATGCAGCTACAGGATTTCTAAGGCCAGGCGCCAATTAGAGAAATTTAAAAGAATCCTGGAAGCTAGTAACGCAACATGCTTCTTTTACTGCGGCTCCGGCGACTTACTCGTAGAAGTATGCTAAATGGGTTTCTTTGTCTTTCCTAGAAAAACATTTAAATAATACTAAGCTTTAACCTTAGTAAAATGCCTAAGCCTAGCAAGGAACATAGAATACTGGAATTATTCTATAACTACCCATCCAAGCACTGGAAGTTCATGGAAATAAAAGAAAAAACAAATATTAGCGACGACCGGCTCAACCACTGGCTCAAGAAACTGTTAAAGCAAAAAATAGTAACAAGAATAAGAGAACAAGGAAAAATGCCTTACTACCAAGGAAACTATGAAGCCCCGGAATACATAAACTCAAAAAAGTATTTGGATTAAAAAAACTTCACGAAACAGGACTTCTAAACAAGTTATATAAATTAAAAGCAGAAACAATAATAATATTTGGCAGCTTCTCAACAGGCGACTGGCACGCCAACAGCGACATAGACATATTCATACATGGAAACATCAAACTTCCAGGCAATTGGCATAAAGAAACAGGAAGAGAAATACAATTCTTCCACGTAAAAAAACGAAAGGATTTCGAAAAATACAGCGAAGGATTGATTAAGAACATAATCGAGGGTTATCTTATAAAGGGGAACTTAGATTTCATAAGGATAAAAATAAAATGAGAGAAAAAACACTTGAAGAAACATATGATAAATGCATAGCAGAAGGAAGCATTATTCCTCTACTGAAAATAGACCATGAAAAAATCAGATTTCTGCTTAAAAAATCACTAGAGGACCTAGAATCAATAAAGGAGGCTTCCAAGTCAAAAAAGCTTTCATATGACTTTTTGCTAAAAGCACATTATGAAACAATGCACTTCCTCGCTTCGTGCGTATTGCTTCTCAACAAGGTAAAATCGCTAAATCATGAATGCCTGTTCGCGTACTTATGTACAAAACATCCTGAGCTTGACTTGGACTGGGGCTTTTTCCAGAAAATAAGAACAAAGCGAAACGGCATAACATATTACTTTGAATCCATAGCAAAAGAAGAATGGAAGCAACTAGAACTGCAATTTAGCGTCTACATAAAAACCATGGAAAACCATATAAAGAGCAAGCTAGAAATCCTTTAATCCTTTCTGCTTACTCCTTTCAGAGATCTTCTTATACGTGCTCCACGTCTTCCTAAAAAAATTGAATTTATTCCAGTTCTTCTCAATAAAAGCCTTAGTTAAAGGGTCTGAAGGGTAACCGGAGCCGAAATCCTCGCCAGCAACTCTTTTTAGCTTGTCTATCTCCCAATCCCTTGTGACTTTTGCCAAGATACTTGCAGCCGCCACAATTTTATAGTTCACATCCGCTTTGTGTTCCGCGACGATTCGAGTTTTCTTGTCCTTAACCAAGCTCTTAACATAGTCTTTGTACGCAGCAGCATTATTACTAGGAGAATCCAGGATGGCTTTATCCGCTTTCACACTATTTATTAGAAGAGCACTGGTTTTGCCTTCCAATTTATTCAGGTTCATCCCGGGGTCATTCAAAGCACCATCAATCTCCGAGGGGCCAAGAATTATAATCTTATGATTGCATACTTCCTTGATGTGCTCGAATAAGTCTTCGCGCTGCTTTCTGCTCAACAATTTCGAGTCCTTCACAGAAGGGCTAATCTTCTCAAGGTCTTTTTCATCTGCAGCGCAAATAGCCATAACCATAGGCCCAATCACAGGGCCCCTACCAGCTTCCTCAACACCCGCAATAATCATGCCATAACAAAAAGCTTGATGTTTTTAAATTATTTCGCTTTTCATGCAACGTACCTGTAAAAGTACCTGTTTGCAATCATGTTAAGGCCTTCGCTGTAACCAGAGAAATTAGTATGCATACTCCCAAAAACTTCTTTCCGGCAATCATTTTTTTCAAACGAACAAGCCCGCCTATAAGACTCTATCCCTATCTGCACAAGCTCCTCTTCAAAATTCTTCTTTAGCTTCGGATTAAAAAACCATTTTCTCATAAAAACAGAGCATTCATTATCATGGTGGCTTCTAAGAATCCCTGAGTTAAACAAGCATAAATCACCAATAACCTGGCTTGCTTCAGGGCGGGAATCATCAAGCCCTATATTTCTCAGGAAACCAGCATATAACTCCAAGTCTTTTTCTTTCAGGACGCTTTCAACCCTTAAAGTCTGCTCTCCCAATAAGTCAGATAAATAATTTATGATGTTTGTATTTGTTTCGCCCATCTCAGAGTACAATACTTTTGCGGTTAGCAAAAAAAAGAAATCTTTAGCATTAAGCGAAGAAACATTTTTAGAAGAATAAATTTTTTCCAGTAACCCGCCTGCAATATCGCCAACGTATTGCCTTGAAGGCTGCTCTTGCAGCTCATCCCTTAGAAAGCTTACTCCTTTATCAAACCCAAACCCCATCCGTTTACCACTCAAAAGAAATTATTTAAATTTTTTGATTTTTGAACTTTTCAATAAGATTCTTGAGCTCCCCAACATCCTTGGCTTTCCCGATTCTTAGCCTTAATTCGCTTCCGCCTTTAATTCCACGGGTAAAATGCATTGCCTGCGCCCTGATAGCATGAAAGGGTATCTTATAATCATGGGTGTGTTCCAAGTACTTAAAAAAAGCACCCAGCTTTTCCTTCACACCCACTTCTTTATACTTCCCAGTTTCCAGGTAATCGTTAACCTGCCTGAAAATAAATGGGTTGCCCATGGCTCCGCGGCCTATCATTACGTAATCACAGCCTGTTTCTTCAATCATTCTCTTCGCGTCTTCCGGAGTCCAAATATCTCCGTTCCCAACAACCGGAATATTAACATTTTCCTTTAACTCCTTGATTAGCGACCAGTCCGCTTTCCCAGAGTAACCTTGCTTAATTGTGCGGGCGTGCAGTGTTATCATCTTTACACCTGCTGCCTCCGCGATTTTGGCAATAGGCAAAAACATTTTCTTGTTAGAGTCATTAATACCCACCCTTACTTTCAGGGTTACAGGCTTATCAACAGCTCGAACAAGCCCTTCGAATAGTTCCTTGACGTGCCTTGTTTCTTGCAGTAAAGCTGCTCCAGCCATCTGATTAGTTATGTGCTGCGCAGGGCACCCCATGTTGAAGTCAATGATGTCAAAGTACGGCTCCACGATTTTAGCAGCTTTAACAACTAATTCAATTTCACTCCCGAATAATTGCACGGAGACAGGCCTCTCCTTCCCTGAAAACTCTACGAAATCAGTTATTTTCTTCTCCTGCTCCTTCAGTTCTTTCTCCTTGGCTACGATAGCATGCACGCTTGTAAGGTCAGTCACAACTAAGCCTGCTCCCATCTCTTTGCATAGCAGCCTGAAAGCCGGATCGCTAACACCTGCCATAGGTGCAAGGAAAGCCTTTCCCCTAAACAACGCAAGTTCCCCCATAATGGAAAACAAGGATTCCAACCTTATTTATAAGCATTATCCAGGCAAAGGTTTCAAAACATTTATATAATAATAAAAAAGGTTTTAGGTAGTAAAATAATTTTATTTTAAAAAAGAGGCGAACATGAAAAAAGGACAATTCGCAATGGAATACTTCTTAATAGTAGGCTTTTCCCTCGTAATAATAACACCGATGATATTCCTGTTATACAGCGAGTACGGCAAAGTCAGGAGCGACGTACAGTACGAGCACATAATAGAACTATCAAGGGAGCTTATATTCCAGGCAGAAAAAATATACTACCAAGGACCCCCATCACAGACAACCATTAGGGCGTATTTCCCCCCTGGAATAACAAGCATAAGCGCGTATAGTGAGAGTTCCAAAGGGTCATACCTCGAATTTGAATTCGAGGACAGCCCAGGCAAGACAAGCCTGTGGAGCAGAGTACCCTTAGAAGTCGATCTCAAACCATTTTCAGGGCATCACGTAATAGTCTTAACAGTAAAAGAAGGAGATGGCGGGCAATACGTCCTCATAAAGGACAAGGAAGATTAAGTCTTTTTTAAGGATAGGTTACAAAAAAATGTTTTTTTCACGCAACGGCCAGGTAGCACACGAGTTACTAGTGGTGTTCTTATTCTTAACACTGGGATTCACGATACTAATGATGTTCCTCTCATCCGCACAAGAAAGGGCTGAAATAGAACGCCAGCAATTCTACATCCGGGACTTCGGCTTAAGGATTCAAGACGAACTCTACACAGTATTCCTTATGCCTCAGGGATTCCAGAGAAACCTGGAACTACCCGCAACGCTCTACGGCATAGACTACACGCTGAACATCACAGACACAGGAACCAGGATGTACCTCGTAATAGAAGCCGGTGACCAACAAAACACTTTTTTAATACCAAACACCTCGGGTAACTTCAGCGCAGGCGGGGAAACAAACAGATTAGGATCGAGACAAGGATATGTTTGCTTAAACGAAAAATGCTAGACAAAAAAGGACAAACAATGGTATTCATGAGCGTGCTCGCAGTATTTGTATTCTTATTGGCCTTCACGCTTTTCTTTGACTACCTAATGGTCTCACCCAGGGTAAGCACTGATGAATACCAATTCATACAACAGGAGAACTCAAGGCTTGCAGACGCACTGCTATTGCCAGGAGTCCCATTAGGCTGGAACGAGGATACAGTCCTAAGGATAGGCCTTGTAGACAACAACGTACTAAACACCACGAAAGCAGGATACTTCCAAAGCATTTCCCAAGAAAATAATAACGGAGAAACAGGATATGAAAGAGGAAAAACACTTTTAGGGCTATTCTACGAATACCTAATAATAATAGAAGACCAAAATGGAGACAATTTATACTCAATAGGCGACTACCAGTATTCCGACGAAGGCAGGCTAACTGAGGAGCACATAACAAACTTAAAACCAGCTACTATAACCATACAAGAAAGAACTGTCTTGCGCCGAGAAAACAACCGATTTGAGCCAACTAAAATAAAAGTATACACTTATAGAAGATGAAAACAAAAAAAA
>PWWA01000035.1 GCA_003562145.1 Candidatus Woesearchaeota archaeon
ACAAGCAACACTTAAAAACACGGATAGGTGCATGGTAAGCGTAGGAAGAGTGGTTGATGTTGCTTCATTAGAAGAAATGGTTGTTAAAGTAAAACCCTTAATAAATGAAAATGGGCATTTGAAGATTGGTGGCTACGAAACTACAACAGCGGTTTACTCAGAGGAATTCTTGCCTGAACCACCCAGAATAGGAGATTATGTAGCCCTGCATTGGGGGAGAGCGTTCAAAAAACTATCTAAAGAGCAAGCAGAAAACATAGAAAAATATACTAATAAAATATTAGAAGCGTTAAGTTCCTCTAAATGATTCCTTGTATTGCTCCAAGGCGATTTTAGCTTCTTTCTCCGGAATCTTTAGCATGACAAAGCCACCTTGTACTACGACGTAATCCCCTTTTTTATATCCTTCTTCGAGCAGCTTAGCAGTTCTTTCCTCAACCTCGTAATCAACTACGGCTTCACCTCCGTCTATCTTCTTAATCTTTCCAGGTACAGCCAAGCACATCTTAATCCACATCCACGCTCACAATCTTTATCTGCTCCCCACTAACAATATCAGGAGAATTGTTGCTGCATTCAGGGCATTCGATAAAGTAATAATCGTGCCCTCTTTCAGTGATTTTTGCTCTTCCTTTAAAACCGCAGTCGCATTCAACCACGTTCTCCTTTTCCACAAACTTAATCTGCCAAGAAACAGCTCTGCGCATAAACTCAACCAAGTCCTTCGCAGGCACAGGCGCTAATTCACCTACTTCCAATGTGATTCCTTTAACATCCCCGTGCTTATTAGCCTCGTAGATAATCTTGTTCGCATAAGCTGATTCATGCATAATACTCTTTCTTAGAACTCGTGTTTTTAAAGTTTTTTCTAAAAAACAAATATTAGGGGCTTGACTGAAAGGAAACCCCTCTTGCGCTATACGAGCGAAACGTATGCGGGGGAAGGGATTCTCACCAACCTTTTAAGAAAAGCTTGACCAAAAAATTATGTTTATGGGCTTGAGGGCGAAGTCCGAAACCCATTTCGTGGATACGGCGAAACGTATGCGGGGGAAGGGATTTGAACCCTCGAACCCACTAAGGGACAGGATCTTAAGTCCTGCGCATTTGACCAGGCTTTGCTACCCCCGCGTTTTACGTTCAGAATAATGTCTTGTTTTTAAAGGTTTTTTATTTGTTTGGCTGTGGGAGAAGGAATCTTTTTAAATCGGTTCGGCTTCTCGTTGCTTTATGAAGCTCCTTGCGTTTTTGGCGGTTTTCGTATTATTTTTGCCTGCGATTTCATTTGCGTACGAGGTTGACTTAGTTGTGAGTGTTAATCGTAACGATGTAGTCCTAGAGGATTTCAGTATTTTTTTGGAGTTGGATGAGTTTTCTGATTCTTTTGAGTTCATAGTTGCGTCTAAGCCCTTAAGCATTGTTTTCGAAGGTGATTACGAGTTGCTCAGCATGGGGAATTATTATATTATTAGGTTTTACAAAGACCTCTCTCCCGGTGTTAACGAGTTGTCTTTCGGGCTGATTTACGATAATTTGGTTGACAGGACTAGGGCTGGTAGGGTGTTAAGGCTTAGGCTTTTATTTCCAGGTGTTGAAGACTTAAACTTAAGAGTTTATTTGCCTGAAGGCTTCCGGGTTTCAGCGGAGCCCAGTATTTCTCCGCTTCCCAGCAGCATATCTAGTGATGGCAGAAGGATTTTCCTGGATTGGAAGTTCGGTGATGTTGAGGAAGCGACTACTTTCTTGTTTTATGAAGGCGATGAGGATAGTTTTATTTGGCTTTTTGTTTTATTGATTTTCGTATCAGCAGGTGCCACTATTGGATTCTTGGTACATAAGAGGAAATCATGGGGGTCCATTAAAGGAGTTCTTTCCAAGGATGAAAACCTTGTATTGGATATGATAAGCAGAAATGTTTCTAAGCAAAAAGATATTGCGAGAAACCTTGGTTTTTCCAAATCTAAGATGAGCAAGGTTGTGAGAAAACTGGAAGAAAAAGGCTTGGTTGAGAGAACCCCGTATTTCAAGACTAATATATTAAAAATAAAAAAATAAGGAAAGCTTATCTTCTTGCAAGGCCTGGCGGTACTTTGCCCTGCTTGGCCAATCCTGGTGGTAGCCAGTTCTCGTCATCCCCGTTCTGGGCTCCAACAACTATTGGTGGACCTCTCTGCAGTTCCTGAGGCTCCTTTTCTTCCCCACTAGCAGTTTTTGTTTCCTCCTTTTTTGCTAATCCGGGAGGTGTTACTTGGGGGCCTCTCTGAGCCGTTTTTTCTTGCAGTTGCTGTTTGACTTGCTCTGCAGCGTTGCTAGGCAAATCTTCCCTTGTTACAAGGTTTTGCAGGTTGCCTTCCGTCAAATTGTAATTTTCGTGTATTAGCGTTGCATAAGTGCTTGTTCTTAAACCGAAGAATCCCAGTACTTTTCTTAGTATTCCTGGCGGGTTGAACTGTGTTTCTAGTATTGCGTCTATGGATTCTTCTCCTAGCTTGCCAGTTTTTATTAGCCTGTTAATTATTCCAGGGTTTAGCTTATTCTCTCTTATTATCTTTGCAAGCTCTGAATCGTTTATTTCTCCTCTTTCAACTGCTTGTGGCAAGTGCTGTAATCCAAGGGTAAATCTTGGTTCAGTCTCGTTCTTCGGTGGTTCCTCTGGTTTTTCTTCTATAGTTGTATTCACTGTGAAAGCAATGCTCACAATTCTAGTTATATTGTCAAGTGAGCCTGTAGCATTCAACACGTACTTGCCGTCTGAGAGGTTTAGTGTTTCGTTTATGTAAGAGCAGTTCTTGCAGTCTAACATATAGTTATTTACGTACACGGTTATATTTTCCAAGGTTTCATTTGACTCTACTATTACAGGTATAAAACTGCAATTATAAGTCTTGTTTTCTGGCTTGGCTATTTCTAGGGTGAAGTTTCTTGGTTCTTCAGGCTTTGTAAGGTTAACATAGAATTCTACGCTTTCATTAACAGTCTCGTTTTCTTTCAATCCCTCAACTATTAGTGTATATTTCCCTTCTGTCAGATTTAATGTTTCGTTGAACCCTGTGCAGTTAAAGCACCTAATCGGTTCTTCATAATCCAGATAATATATTATTTCGTTGTATGTTTCGTTGCTTTCCACGATTAATGGTATTATGCTTTCGTTGTATGTAGCGTTTTGTTCTGGGCTCTTTACTTCGAGCGCGCCGGCCATCGCAACTAGTAATATCATAAAGATTATTGGCATTATTGTTTTTCTCATTTTATACACCTCCGTGTATAAATAGGGGTAATTCATTCTTGTATATAAGAAGTTCGTGGAAACCATGTGGAAACCATGGATTTCTGCCTAGCAAAAGATATAAATAAGTCACTTCACTATGTGTTTTGTGCTAATTAGGAATTGGTGGGGTTATGTTGTGGGTCTTGTAATATTCTTGGCATTAATCCTGCTGACCATTTATTTTATTAGGAACTTGCCTTTCCCCGTTCTAGGCTAAAAGCAGCCTCTGCCGAGGATTGAACTCGGGACCTCTACCTTACCAAGGTAGCGCTCTACCGCTGAGCTACAGAGGCAAACTTTTTTTTTGTGGTTCTGTTTTTTTATTTAAAGCTTTGTGGTTTTTTTGCGTTTTTTTCTTTGTGTAATCAAAAAATATTTAAACATATAACCTTGTTTTTGTTTTTATGATTGATACGACATCTCCTTACTTAGCATCCTTACTGGAGGTTTCCAGCCTTATTATATCTTTGTTCATACTTATTTTTGCCTTTGTTTTCCTTAAGAAGACGGAGCCTCATGCGGACCGGCGGCCTTGGGCGTACTTGTTTCTTGCTATAATGGTGTTCTTTGTTTTTGAGCTTATTGGCGTGGTTGCTTTTGTTAGCCATGAGTTCAAGTTTGCTTTAAGGAATTTCTTTAAGACTTTGTTCATAGGTATTATCCTTTATGTTTTTGTTTACCAGTACTATCTGCTTTCTCGTTCCAGCAGTATTATAATCAAGAAGAGGCGTGAGAAGGATTTGGTCGAGGATTATGGGTTTGAGCAGCGCTTGGAGACTATTTTGGAGAAGAACAAGGGTTCTTCTGGTAAGGGGAAAAGTGTTGGGAAGAAGGTTTCTGGGGGGTCTGGGAAGAAGTCTTAAACGGCTTTTTTTCGAAACTTTTAAAATACCTTTGCTTGTTCTGCTTGTTTCATGGTGCGGAAGTAGTATAGTGGTTAGTATACGGCCTTGCCAAGGCTGTGACGCGGGTTCGAATCCCGCCTTCCGCAGTCGCGGTGTTGGGCCCGTAGCTTAGCCTGGTTGGAGCGCCGGTCTTATATGGCCTCGTTTCGCGTGGGACGGCTCTTGGAGAGCCGGTGGTCGGGAGTTCAAATCTCCCCGGGCCCATATTTTTGTTTTGCTCCGTTGGTGTAGTCCGGCCAATCATCCGGCCCTTTCGAGGCCGGGACCCGGGTTCGAATCCCGGACGGAGCGTTTTTATCTTTTTCTTTCTTTGTTTTTTGTGGTCTTTTCGTCGAGGTAAATCGAAACATTTAAATAGTTCAAATACTACTACTATAGAGTCAGATACAAAAAGCTATATTAGTATACAAAAAAGCTCTTTGTGTGGGGTGCCTTATGTCTATGTTTACAGGTCTAGTGAAAAGGGTTAAAGAGCAAAAAACAGAATTCAACGTTGGGGATTTGGTCAGCGAAGAAGATCTTCTTCAAAGGAAGGATGTTGCATTTATCAGGACACTTCCGGCTTATCAGGGCAGGGAAGCACACCAATACATGCACAACGATACAGGTACAATAATACTTGTTTACGGCCTAAATAACGAGGATGGTGGCCGTAGAGCATACATTGGGCTTGTCCAGAATCCCCAAAAACCCGCAAAATATAATTCTAGGGAGCGCTTTTACGACTGAGCACAGGACAACCCCAATGATAACCTTTATATATTAGTATAGGGTTTTGATGACAATGGCGACTGAAGCAATCCAGAAACGGGAACATGTAATAAATAGCGAGGAACAAGTATTCGCACTACTATTCGAGCAAGACGAACTTACCTGGCAGACTATAATCCACGAGCTCATAAAATCCGAGCAGATGAACCCCTGGAATATAGATGTAGGCGTAATCGCAGAA
>PWWA01000089.1 GCA_003562145.1 Candidatus Woesearchaeota archaeon
CCGAACACGACTAGTACGGTGCAGAGCAAGAGCATAAGCAAGAACGGAGGAATAACTGCTTACAGAGGACTAGTTAAGATAAGGAAAGGCGCGAAGAATTCTAAGTGCTCCGTTACATGTGATGCATTAATGTTTGACAACAAAAGCCAAAGCAATACTTATCCTACGATTGACGTTGAAGAGAAAGATGTTGACGTAGTGCACGAAGCCACGGTCGGGAGGATTAGCGAAGACCAATTATTCTATTTGCAAAGCCGCGGGTTGAGCGAGGAACAGGCAATGCAAATGATAGTCTCCGGGTTCATAGAGCCTTTGGTCAAGGAACTGCCTTTAGAGTATGCTGTGGAGATGAACCGATTAATAGAACTAGAAATGGAGGGCAGCCTGGGATGAAAGAAACATTAACAACAGATGTTAAGAATGCTGAAATAAAAGATGATGTAAAGGAAAAGCTAATTGGCAAAGGATTCAAGAATAAAAGGATTGAATGTTTCAGGAAATACCTTGAACTAGAAGCGCGAGAGCTCAAGCACGGGTTAGGCGTGGATACAGACTTAAAACACCTCGGGCTCAGAGAGGAAAAATTCTTGGAAGAAGGAAGAACAATTGTTGAAAGCAAGAACAAGCAAATTAAGATTTATGCGTGGAACGAGTTCCTTGAAACAACGGAATTAGGCAAAGAAGAAAAGGAAGAGATAAAAGGAAAAATTGACTTAAGCGTGAGCAATGAGAAAATAAGTTATTTACATGGAGCTATGAGCAACATAATGATATGCATAGTACCTGAAAGCACAGTTCTTAAGAAACCTGTTAATATCAAGAACAAAGTTGAAAACAATTCTTACACTCACTTAGCATTATTCATAGGAAAAAACACTAACGCTGAAATAGTATTGGAAGTAAGAAGCGAAGAGGAAAGCTTTTTCACCCACCAAACAGATATAATCGTAAACGAGAACTCTAACGTTTCATTTATACAAATTAAGACTCCTGTGAAGAACTCAATTTGCTATTCGAAAATCAAACCTGTTATCCTGGAAAATTCTGAGTTCAGGTTATTGGTATGCGACACTAACCATAAATTGTTGTTGCAGGAAGTATTCGCGAGGCTAAAAGGCAATAATAGCAGTGCGAGGCTGAGCAATATTTACCTTGCACGAAAAGGAGAAGAAATAAGCTCTTACAGCGTAGCCCAGCACGAAGGCAAGAACACTTTCTCGCTAATGCAAAGCAAAGGCTCACTGGCCTCTTCAAAGGCTGTTAACAGGGGCCTGGTAAGGATTCAGCAAAACGCCTCTGAGTCCAATGGGTACCAGAAGCTTGAAAGCCTAATGCTTGACGGGGACGCACGCGCAATCTCAATTCCTGACTTAGAGATTCATAATGACAAGGTTAAATGCACGCACAGCGCAACAACCACGAGGATTGATGAAGAAAAAGTTTTTTATATGCTAAGCCGCGGAATTTCGAGGAAAAAAGCTGAGGAGAAATTAATTGAAGGCTTTTATTATCCTGCTTTAAACGAGATAAAAGACGGGGAAGTGAGGGCTTTGTTGCTTAACAATTTAATGAAAAGGCTTAGAGAGGAATAACCATGAAAGATTTCAAGAAAGACTTTCCGCTGCTGGAAAACAATCCTGGATTGCATTACTTGGACAATGCTGCGACAACGCAAAAGCCGGGAATAGTCATAGAAGCAATCAAGCGTTTTTACGAGGAGAAAAACGCGAATACCCATAGGAGCATTTACTCACTATCAGAGCAAGCAACTAATATGCTTGAAGACGCAAGAGAAAAAATAGCTTTACTCATAAACACAAATCCTGAAGAAATCATATTTACCAAGAACGCCACTGAAGGGCTGAACAACTTAGCAAATTCGCTAAGCGCAGAAGTCAAAGAGAACAACAACATAGTTGTGACAGAGCTAGAGCACCATAGCAACTTTGTGCCTTGGCAGCAACTAGCAAAAAAGAAAAAGTGCGAATTCAGGGTTGCAAAATATGAAGACGTGCTAAAGGACAGCGCTGAAGCAATAAAAAAATTGGTGGACAGCAATACAAGTATTGTCTCTTTTACGCATATGTCAAATGTAACAGGAAAAATATTGAATGTAAAAAAAATTGTTGGGATGGTAAGAAAGAAAAATAAGAATACAATAATAGTAGTTGACTCTTGCCAAGCAGCAGCGCATTTAAAGATAAACGCGGAAGAATTGGGCGCGGATTTCATTTGCATGTCTGCCCACAAGTTTTATGGGCCTATGGGGATAGGGGTTTTGTATGGCCGAAAAGAATTATTAAAAAATATTAACCCTTTCCTTTACGGGGGGAACATGATAAGCAAAGTAACTATTGAAAAAAGCGAGTGGGCAGAGCCACCCGGAAAGTTTGAAGCAGGCACCATAGACGTCGCGGGAATAATAGGCGCAGCCAAGGCACTAGAATACTTTCATGGGAACTACGAGGAAATAAAAAAAGATGAAGAGGCGCTAAAGGAAAAATTGCTTGGAAAATTAAGGGAAATTAAAGGAGTAAAAGTTATCGGTCATGAAGACAAGGGATACGGGCCCATAGTAAGCTTTACTGTTAACAGAATTCACCCACATGACTTGGCAACGATTGCCGACAGGAATAATGTGTGCATACGGGCGGGGCATCACTGCGCGCAGCCATTCATGGCTGCCCTGGGGGTTAGCGCTACTAGCAGGGCGAGCCTTGCGTGCTATAACAAAGAGGAAGATGTTGACAAGCTAATAGAAAGCATTAATCAGGCAAAAAAAATGTTGGGGTAAAAAAAAAAATGGATTTCGATGAATACCAAGAAGAAGCATTGAAGACAGCAGTGTACCCTGGAATAGGGAGTAATTTTGTTTACCCTACCCTGGGATTAGTGGGTGAATCAGGGGAAGTAGCTGAAAAGGTCAAAAAAATAATACGTGATAAGAAAGGCGTCATGGGCGAAGAAGACCGGCTAGCGCTGAAAAAAGAGCTCGGAGACATATTATGGTATATAGCCACGCTGTCAAAGGAACTCGGCTTGTCAATGGGCGAAGTTGCTGTTATGAATGTTGAAAAGCTCAGGAGCAGGCACGAACGGAACATGCTTCACGGAAAAGGCGATGAAAGATAATGGAGGATTTGTACAAAGAAAATTTATTGGACCATTACAAGAATCCGAGGAACCATGGCAGGATTATTAAAGCAGATATCCACATGGAGGATTCCAACCCTTTGTGCGGGGATGAAATAGAGATATTCCTGCGCGTCAAAGACGGGAAAATCGAAAAGGCTTCGTTTGAGGGAAAGGGATGCGTGATAAGCCAAGCCACGGCCTCAATGCTAACCGAAGAGCTGAAAGGCAAGGCGTTAAAGGAAGTCCAAAGAATGGAAAGAGAAGACATCCTGGACATGATAGGGGTGAACTTAACGCATACCAGGATTAAATGCGCGATGCTGCCATTAATGGCTGCCAAGAAAGCCATAATTGAGTATGAGTCAAAAAAAGAATGATATACGGTGAAAAAATGAAAAAAGAAATATTGTGCTTGAAAGGCTTCAGCGTGAAAGCAGAAGGAAAGGAAATAGTAAAAAAAGCAAGCTTTTCGCTGAAAGAAGGGGAAGTCGCCGTGATCATGGGGCCGAATGGGAGCGGGAAAAGCACTTTAGCATATGCTTTAATGGGACACCCAGAGTATGAATCAGAGGGAACAGCGCTGTACGAAGGCAACGAATTGACTGGAATGGAGCCGGATGAGAGAAGCAGGAAAGGAATCTTCCTCTCATTCCAGAACCCATTGGAAGTGCCGGGCGTAACTGTTTCAAGCTTTTTGCGGACCGCCCTAAATTCCAGGAGGCCTAAAGAGAACCCGATAAAAATACATGACTTTATCAAATTGCTTAATGAAAAAATGAAGTTGTTGCACATTCGCAAGGACTTCGCGGGTCGTTACTTGAACGAGGGCTTTAGCGGGGGGGAAAAGAAGAAAATGGAGATATTGCAGCTCGCTGTTTTGAACCCGAAGCTCGCCATCCTGGATGAAACTGATTCGGGATTGGACATAGACTCGCTGAAGAACGTTTGTGAAAGCATAAATAAGCTGAAAGAAGAAAACCCTGGCCTGACGGTTTTGGCAATTACGCATTACCAGCGCATGCTAAACCATTTGAAGCCTGACAAAGTAATGATAATGCTGGACGGCGAGATAGTAAGGGAAGACGGGCCTGAGCTAGCGGAAGAACTGGAAAAAAGCGGTTATGAGGCGTACAGGAAATGACGTTTGACTTTAGCAAGATAAAAGTGAAGAAGCCTGATAGGCTGCGCTTTGGCACAGCAGGTATACCTATCAGCACCCCGAGCAACGGCAAGACATTAGAAGGCGTACGCCAAGTCCGAAGGCTTGGATTGGAAGCCATGGAACTAGAATTCGTGCACAGCGTTAACCTAACACCTGAGACCGCGATACAAGTTAACAAAGCCAGAATAGAAGAAGATGTTTTAATGACCACGCACGGCTCGTACTATATTAATTTGAACGCTAAAGAAGCAATGAAGAGAGGTGCAAGCCGGTCAAGGATTTTGCAAGCCGCGAATATAGGAAGGCAAGCAGGGTCATGGAGTTTAACGTTTCACGCGGGCTTCTACCAAGGCATGGACAAAGAGCACACTTACAACAATATTAAGGAGCAACTAAGAAAAATACTGGGTGAGCTAAAGGAGAACGGCAATAGCATATGGATTAGGCCTGAGACAACGGGGAAGCCAACGCAGTTCGGGGAATTAAAAGAAATCATGCGCCTAAGCCAGGAATTAGAAGGAGTAATGCCCTGCGTTGATTTCGCGCATTTGCATGCAAGGACAAACGGAAAGAATAATACAGCACAAGAATTCCATTCAATACTATCCGAAATAGAAAAAGGCCTTGGCCGCGAAGGATTGGATAACATGCACATCCACATGTCCGGGATAGCGTACGGGGAGAAAGGCGAGAAAAACCATTTATTCCTGGA
>PWWA01000103.1 GCA_003562145.1 Candidatus Woesearchaeota archaeon
GGAAAGGGAAACATTAATAAATTACGTTAAAACAAAAAAATATGAGTACATTGAATGCCCGAAATACATAAGGACAAATAAAAAAGCAATCTCGATCGAAATAAAAAGGAAAAAGGTGATATGATGTCATTAAAGCAGCCTGAAAGCATGGATGAGCTAGTATACTTCACAAGAAGGAAAACAGATAAGAGCAAGATAATCGCATGGGTTTTCAGGGAGAATTGCCCTGTATGCGGCAAAGGCCTAATGCAGAAGCCGACAGGTCCGGACGGAAAAGTTAAGGTAAGGGCAAAAGAATACATTTGTCCTGAATGCAAGCACAGAGTTCCTGACAAGGAATATGAAGAAACACTAACGATAAACATCGAGTATACGTGTGAAAATTGTGGGAAAGACGGCGAGACCCAAGCGCCGTATAAGAGAAAGAGCTTCCAAGGCGTTCCTTCATATGTCTTTGAATGCGTTCATTGCGGAACCAAGATACCTATAACGAAGAAGCTAAAAGAGCCCAAGAAAAAATGAGCAAGAAAAGAATCCTGGTGACAAGTGCGTTGCCATACGTGAACAACATACCCCACTTGGGGACGATGGTATGCATAATAAGCGCAGACATCTATACAAGGTATTTAAGGCTCAAAAAAGAAAACGTTATATCAGTCCTAGGGACGGATGAGCACGGCACAACCACGGAAACAATAGCTATGGAATTAGGAATGACTCCAAAGCAGGCTGTAGACCATTTCTTTAAAATCCATAAAGAAATCTATGCGTGGTTCAACTGCTCCTATGATTGCTTGGGCAGGACGAGCAGCAAGGAAAGTAAGGAAATCACTCAGGACATCTTCATGAAGCTCTATAAGAACAACTATATCGAGGAGAAAGAAGTGGAGCAGATGTACGATGAAAAAGCTGATAAATTCTTATCCGACAGGTTCATAGAAGGTATTTGTCCTCACTGCAAGTACGAAGAAGCCAGGGGCGACCAATGCGACCGCTGCGGCAAGCTATTAGAGCCAATAGAATTAATTAATCCAAAATCCAAGTTAACAGGGAGCAAGCCAGTAGTAAAAAAAACGAAGCACTTATTCATAAAGCTAGACGAATTGCAGCCATTAATAGAAAGATTTGTGGAAGAAAGAAAAAGCAAATGGTCTGATAATGCACTTACCACGACGAAAGCATGGCTGCGCGAGGGCTTAAAAGAAAGAGCGATAACCCGTGACTTGTCATGGGGCATACCAGTCCCCCTCAAAGGGTACGAAAACAAGGTATTTTACGTATGGTTCGACGCGCCGATAGGGTACATAGCAATAACAAAGGCAAGTCGTGAAGACTGGAAAAAATGGTGGCATAACCCTGAAGAAACAAAGCTTGTTCAATTCATGGGCAAAGACAATATTCCTTTCCATACCGTGCTATTTCCGGCATCATTGATAGGAACTGGAGACAAATACACGTTGCTAGACACAATATCCGTAAACGAGTATTTGAACTACGAAGACACAAAATTCTCAAAATCCCGTGGCATAGGCGTCTTCGGGGACAACGCCAAAGAAACAGGTATACCTGCTGATACATGGAGGTATTACATCACGATTAATAGGCCTGAAACCAGTGATACGAAGTTCACGTGGAAAGACCTACAAGAAAAAATTAATTCTGACTTAGTAGGCAACCTCGGAAACCTCGTAAACAGGACGCTTACATTCATAAAAAGGTATAGTGATGGAAGGGTATTAAGGATAACGAAGCCTCTTGACTACAGCAAAGAGGTTGAGGAAATACTTCGGGCATATGAAGACATCGAGCTAAAAAAAGCTTTAAAGCAAATAATGTCTCTATCCAAAAAGGGAAACCAGTATTTTCAGGACCAAGAGCCGTGGAGAGCAATAAAAGAAGACAAGGAAAAGGCCGCTAACGCCTTAGCCGTATTGGCCAACATGATAAAAGACCTTGCAATACTCATACACCCAGTAATGCCTCGGGTAGCAGAACAAATAACTTTGCAGCTAAACTACAAAAAAAAATTAAGCCTTGAATTGTTAAAGGAAAGAGTAGAAAACCATGAAATAACAGAACCAAGTCCTTTGTTCGATAAGCTCGAAGACAAAAAATTACTAGGGTTACAAGAAAAATATTCGGGGAAACAAGAGAAAGAAAGCAAAGCACTAGAAAAAATTGACTTGAGAATAGCAAAAATAACCTCAGTCGAAAAGCACCCTGAAGCCGATAAGCTATACATAGAAAAAATTGACTTCGGCGGTGAAACTAGGACAATCGTATCAGGACTAGTAGGCCACTATGAGCCAGAAGAGCTAATAGGAAAACACGTTTTAATAGTTTATAACTTAAAGCCGGCTAAACTCCGCGGAGTCGAAAGCCACGGAATGCTACTAGCAGTACAGCAAGGAAAAAAAGTAGGGATTTTGCACAGCCCTGACAGCAAGCCCGGAGACAAAGTAATAATACAAGGAATACAAGCTAAAACCGCCAATGAAATAACCATAGACGAGTTCTTCTCCACGAAAATAATAGCGAAAAAAACAGCTTTAAAAGCAGACGGATGCGAACTAAAAGCCCCAGGCAAGATATTCGTCGACAAGGGCTTGGAAGGACAAGTCAAATAACACGTCCGCGTTATAGAAAAATATTTATATGCACGTCCATAGGGCAGACTAGAGGATGAGGATATTGCAAGCAAAACTCTTACTAGCAATCACTACAACAGTCTTTCTAGGCGTAATAATCCTCATAACAACCAATTTCTCAACGGCACAGGAAGAACCCGTAAGCGTGTCAGCACTCGAATTCTACTGGAACGGAAAGCCAATAGAATACATCTCGTACGGAAACCAAATACATGCTTTTCTAAGCTTCGAATACACAACTCTTGAAGACGTTGAAATAAACAGTATTAGAGTAGATGCTTCGGATATAAATGAAAATCCTGTAATCACAGATTCTCTAAAAAACTTAGAGCCAGATTGTACACAAACTGAGCAACCAAGAACGTATAAATGTGAAATTACGCCGATGAAATACAATCAATTCTCAATACAACACAGAACAAAAAATGAATTTAATATAATAATATTTTTCACAACAAGCGAAGAAGAAACCATAACAAAAGAATTACAACACTCATTCATAGTAGACACAGCCAATCCAACACTCACATTTATAGGCACAGACAAATGCCATGAAGGCACATGCTATTACGCATCCGGAACAGAAAACAAAATAGAAATCAAGATAAGGGACATAGGCTCAGGATTCCACAGGGCACTTATAATGTACTATGTAAGTGGAAGCGACGGCTTCATAACAGGTTGCGATGGCGGAAACTGCCACGGGTACTCCAGCATAACATGCAACAACGGCCAATTGATAAGCATAGGCCTACGGGAAAGCCGGAATGACGCAGAAATTCCAATACGAAATAGTGACTTACCCGGAGGCGCCCTGTCCTCACAGCTAATATGCGATGCGGCACCACCAAGAATAAACAGCTTAGAAATAACAAACCCCACAGGGCTAGACATACTAACCCTAAACCACGATATAAGAATAACCGCTAACGTCACAGAAAGCGTAAGCCCCAGAGTACAAATGAAAATAGTAGGCGAACCAATAAGCGCAAACAACGTAACCGTACAATGCAACCCCACAGGCCAAAGAAACGAATATATGTGCACAGCAAACATAAGGCCAGGAAACATAGACCCAGGACAATACACACTCCCAATAGAATTCACTGATTTCGCTGGAAACGCAATAAGAGAAGAAAAAAATATTTTTATATACCGAACAGAACAGGAAATCATTCCAGAATTTTGGAACATACAAAGAGTAACACCTTCTTCTACAAGAATATCTGTAGACAGCCTTATCTTCGCAAGAGACTTATACGCAGAAATACAATTAACGCCAAAAACCCAGAATCCTGAGATTGTCAGCGTAGATGCTGCAGGAAGCTGCCTGCCATCAACTGAAGGAAGAACAGGCAACCCAGGAGACATAAAGAACCTTCAAATAGTGCATGTAGACAAAGAAAAAAACAAAGTATTCGTGAAATTCACATTACTAGAATACGGCTCCCCTCAAAACAGCAGGTACGAAAACCTCAACAGATTATCATATAATTGCCCAATAACCATAACTTCCAAATCAGGAGACGTTTTCTATGTATCTCCTGAAAGAAAAAACTTTACCCTGCAACTAAACTTAGAACAAGGCAAATCATTAGGATCGTACGTGCAAGCAGAAGCTAGAGCAACACAAAAAAAGATAGAGAACTACGAATCATTCATAAGGACATATAACACTTTTAACATAGTATTCGGACAGATTTGCAGGGACCTCGCCACAGTTAACAGAGGAGCGAGCGCACTTGGAGGAGCAGGAAGCGTTATAGCAGGCGCAGGAGAATTCACAAGACCTTTTGATGGAGGAGCACTATCTCAAGCTGGTACAGGGATAGTTAGAGGATCAAGAACTGTAAAAGAAGGCGCTGAAAAAGTAGAAAAATTCGTTTCACCAGCATGCGTAGCTCTTTCATGTGACAGAGGAGCATACTTCGGGGCAGGAGACTGGTTTGACGACTCAATATGGCATATGCCTGAATGGCTGCAAACAGTTTCTGGACAGGAAACTTTTGGAGATTCTCTTAACCCTTGGAACAGCGAAATAGTAGCAATAACTAGCCTATGCCTGCCAGCAGTAAACTACCATATGACCGCCAGGGCTAGTATTGAATGTGCATACCAGGAATGCATAACAAAAGGTGTTGGATTCATGGGAGAATCAATAGACACATGCCAAGCTCACAGATCATACGCACACTGCATGAAAAACATGGATACAGCACTAAACGCAATACCCCTAACAGCATTCTACAACGACATGAACAAAAGACTACAACACCTATTCTCAGACCCCCTAGCATTAGGCTCATTCGGACTAGCACTAGCATGCAAATTTTTTGGTCATCCA
>PWWA01000083.1 GCA_003562145.1 Candidatus Woesearchaeota archaeon
GAAGAACCGGCTGGAGAGAAAAAAGGATTCTTCAAAAAACTATTCAAGAAAAAACAAGAAGAAGTTGAAGAGAAAAAGGAAGAACCGCAAGAAGAAGACAAAGAAGAAGCAGAAGAAGCTGAAGAGCAGAAAGAGAAGAAAGGCTTCTTCAAATCAGTATCAGATACAATAACTAAGATAAAGCTTTCCCCGGATAAATTCGAGGAACTATTCTGGGACATAGAAGTAACCCTTCTGGAAAACAATGTTGCCGTTGAGGTAATAGAAAAGATAAAAGAAGACCTCAGGGAAATGCTCACAAAGGACAAGATTCCAAAGAAAAAAATTGAAAGCCTAATACGGGAAACCCTCAGGAAATCAATAATAGACGTTCTAAGCACAGAATCAATTGACTTGGAACAAGAAATAAAGAAGAAAAAGCCATACATCATAGCAGTCATAGGCGTAAACGGCTCTGGCAAGACAACCACGATTGCAAAACTCGTCCATAAACTAAAAGAAAAAGGAAACAGCGTAGTTCTCGCAGCTGCCGACACGTTCAGGGCAGCCGCAATACAGCAACTCGAGGAGCACGCAAACAAACTACAAGTCAAGATGATAAAGCACGACTACAACAGTGACCCAGCAGCAGTAGCCTTTGATGCGGTGAAGCACGCAAAAGCCAAAGGCCTCGACGTCGTAGTAATAGACACCGCAGGCCGACTACACAGCAATGACAACCTGATGAACGAACTAAAAAAGCTTGTAAGAGTGAACAAGCCAGACCTAAAGCTCTTCGTGGCAGAAAGCATTACTGGCAATGACTGCGTAGAGCAAGCAAAGGTCTACAACGAAATAATCGGGATAGACGCAATCATACTGAGCAAGGCAGATATTGATGAGAAAGGCGGCGCCGCCATAAGCATAAGCCACGTAATAAGGAAGCCCGTGCTATACCTCGGCACAGGCCAGAAATACCAGGACTTAGAAGCTTTTAGCAAGGAAAAAATCGTGGAAAGCCTAGGATTATAACAACAAAATATATTAATGACATCTCCCTGCCAAAACCATGGTAACCGTATCGCATTCTAAGCTGTCAACATTTGAGCAGTGCCCCCAGAAATACAAGTTTGGGTACATAGAAAAAATCGATACCGGCATAAAAAGCATAGAAGCCTTCATGGGGGACATGGTTCACAGGGCCCTGGAGAAGCTTTACAAAGACCTCAAATTCGAAAAGCTAAACACTGAACAGGGCTTAATTGATTTCTACAACGAGGAATGGGAAAAGCACTGGGAAGAGAATATATTGATAGTGAAAAAGCAGTACACAAAGGAAAACTACAAAGACAAAGGAGAACGCATGATTCGTGATTATTACAAGAAATACCATCCTTTCAACCAGGAAACAACTATCGGCCTGGAAACCCAGTGGTACTATGATTTAAGCGAAAACCACAAAATACATGTGAGAATAGACCGCTTGGCGGCACCGGAAGAAGGAACATACGAAATACATGATTATAAGACAAACTCATCATTGAAAACACAGGAAGAACTTGACAAGGACAGGCAATTAGCAGTATACTCTATGGGCGTAAAAAAACAATTCCCTGACGCCAAGAAAGTAATCTTGGTGTGGCACTTCCTCGATTTCAACAAGGAAATGCGAAGCACGCGCACAACAGAAGAACTTGAAGAGCTTAGAAGAGAAGTCATAAGCCTTATAGAAACCATAGAAAAAACGGATGAATACCTCCCGAGGCAAAGCCCTCTCTGCGACTACTGCGAATTCAAGCAAATCTGCCCTTTATGGAAGCACCTTTACATAACAGAAGAGAAAACGGTTGAAGAATTCAGGAAAGACGACGGCGTGAAGCTCGTGGATGAATACGCTTCCCTAAAAGAAAAAGAAAAAAATATTTTAGGGCAAGTGGAAGAAATCTCTGAAAAAATAAAAAAGTACTCGGAGCAACTCGGCGTAAAAAACCTGTTTGGCTCCAACAACTCAGTAATGGTATGGAGCAAGGCCGCGATAAAATTCCCGGGCAAGAGCGACTCCGAAAGGCAGAAGTTCAAGGAAGCCCTCAAAGCACTAAACCTATATGAGAAATACCTTGACGTAGATAACTGGGCCTTAGAAAAAGACTTTGATTCCTTGAACGAGATAGAAAAGCAAGTCCTCAGAAAGCTTGGCAAGCAACAAAAAATATATCGCTTGTACTTAAAGGAAAGAAAAGGCTTATAGTTCCTTCAGTTTCCCATTCTCGCTAGAAATAATCCTAACACCCAATCCTAATCTCAGGAGCGCGGAGAGGATCGCCATATGTTCCTTCCCCGTGCCACTCTCCATATTTAGCCCTGCTTCAGTATCAAGTATTTTTCCTCTCAAGCCACTAGCAACAGAATCTCTTATCTCTTCAAGAGAGCCATCAGAATTTATCTCTATGAATTCAAAAGGCTTTTGATGCGTAAACTTTTCCTTTCCAAACTTATTCGTGACAATGTATATCTTGGTCCAATCAGCGCTCCTCATAGCATCTGATACAGCGCCCCATGTTCCTTTCCCGGTTGTAAGGCATGCAACTAACACTCCCATAATCAATAAAGGATGAGGATTGTTTAATAAAAGTTTTGAAAAACTATATAAATAAACCTTGCAGCCTATAAATTCATGGGGGAGCTTAGGATTGGAGGCCAAGCCGTTATGAACGGCGTAATGATGCGCTCAAAGAACTATATTGCTACTTCTGTGAGAAAGAAAGATGGGAGGATAAAGACAAAAACCAGAAAATTTGTATCGATAACGGACAAGCATAAAATCCTTGGTGCCCCCTTTATCAGGGGAATTTTTATGCTCTTCGAATTAATGATACAAGGCATGAAAGAACTGACCTGGTCTTCCAACGAGTCAACTGATGACGAGGACGAAAAGCTTTCCAAGAAAGAGATAGTTTTTACAATAATACTATCAATAATATTCGCCCTCGCACTGTTCAAATTATTGCCGTGGTTCCTCGCGAATACAATATCAAGATTTTTTATAGCAACATCAGCATCCCTGAACGTCCTTGATGCGCTGCTTAAAGTGTTAATATTAGCAGCATACGTCTACCTTATATCCTTAATGCCTGACATCAAAAATTTGTTCAGGTACCACGGGGCGGAGCACAAGGCGGTGAGCTGCTATGAATCTGGGAAGAAGCTAACCCCTAAGAATGCTGATAAGTTCAGCGTCATCCACCCAAGGTGCGGCACCACGTTCATAATAATAGTGTTTTTTATAAGCATATTCTTCTACATGCTAATACCCACAATGGATTTCTGGAAGAACTACCTTTTCAGGGTTTTGTTATTGCCTGTAATTGCAGGGTTCTCTTATGAAATAATACGTCTCGGGGGAAAATATTACTATAAGAACGCCTTTGTAAGGATTATTATGTGGCCAGGCCTCCAGTTCCAGAGGCTTACCACGAGGCAGCCTGACCTCAGGCAATTAGAAGTATCAATTAAATCATTGAATGCCGCTATAAAGAAAGAAAAAGCTTAGTTCTTCTTATACCTTTGTATAAGCCTGTACAATTCATCCCTGGAGATATAATCCTCGTACTTAACATTATCCAGCCTTTTTTCAAGCCTTTTTTGCATGTCTGCTTTAACAATCTTCCTGAATTCCTTGGATATTAAAGCGCGTTCTCTTTCTATTCTTTCTATTACAGAGCTTATTTTTTTGAGTGTATCCCTAACATTTTTTATTTCGGTTTCAATATCTTCTCTTAATCGCGCAGCGAGCACATCTCGCTCATCGCATTCATTTTCAACAGTCCGGAAAGCGAGTTCCAGGTCATTATGCCTTTCAATGGCAAGCCTTATACGAGACTCCTTTTCGTGCCTTTCCGCCTCAAGATTATTAAGATTCATAAGCTTAATACGGAAAATCAATATAAAAAACTTCCTATTAGCACAATGTTCAAAAAAGTCTTCATTTACAAAAGGTAACAAAGATTTTTATATATTAACCAAGGTTTATGGATAATAAAAAAGAGGGTGATATGTTTTGCCAGATGTAGTTCCACCGAAGCCGCCAAAAGCACCAAAGATGAAAGAGGATTCTCCTGGCATTTCTGATTATCCTGACAGGCCTAGTGAGCCTAACGAGTATATCGTTCCGGAACTACCGGCTGAAGAGGCGCCGAAGAAGAAAAAAGGGTTTTTCTCGAAATTATTCTCCAAAGATGAAGACCTTAAAGAGAAGGAAGAAAGGAAGGAAAAAGAATCTGCTGACCAAGGAGGTCGATTCGATCTTCCTGTTTTTGAAGAAGACGAGGCACTTGAAAAACCCGAAGAAGGCCCTGAGAAGGAAAAAGAGACAAAAAGCCTTACGGATGATGAGTTAAGTGAGATAAGGTCCGCGCTTGGAATGGATACGGAAGAAAAGTCTTCTAAAGAAATACTGGGTGGAGAACCACCACAACCCTCGCTTGGGCAGGAAGCTGAGCCAGTAAAAGAAGAGGAATGGACAGGCATCGTAGAAGAAAAGCCTCAGGGGTCTGAGGAGCATAAAGAGTTTCTTGGTTCTCCTGATGAAAAGCCTGAGGATGAAGCTGTAGAGCAGGAAGGATTACATGTTTCCCCTATTACGAAGCCGAAAAAAGAAAAGAAACCTGTAAAAGAAAAGGGAGTACCAAGGAAAAAGAAAACTCTTCCGGCCAAAAAAACAAAGAAAAAAATTGTGCCTGGGAAAGCGCCAAAAAGCAGAATAGAGCAGAAAATGGACTCGGTACGCAAGGAAATCGATAAGGCAAAGGACGATCTAAGGAAGAAAGCAAAGAAGAAACAGCCCAAGGCAAAAGAACAAGCGAAGAAAAAGCCTGGGGAAAAACAAAAAATGCCTGTACAAGAAAAAGTAAAAACCGGGCCGAAAAAGCAGGAGGTAAACGCTCTTCAAAGAAAAAAAGAATTGCTTGAAAAGCAAA
>PWWA01000060.1 GCA_003562145.1 Candidatus Woesearchaeota archaeon
ACAGGGATTTCTTTTGGTATAGATGTAATTCTTGAGGCTTACAAGCTAAGGAGTGTTATACGGGAGAAGAGCGTTGTGCAAGTATTAATTATTTCGCTTAATGCTTTCAGGGAAAGCGTTGAGGTAATGAATGGCCTGAGGGAGCAGGGGGTGCGGGCTGATTTGTCGCAGAAGAAGGGCGTGAGCAAGGGCCTTGAGTATGCTTCTTCGTACGGGATTCCTTTTGTTGTAATAATAGGGGAGGATGAAGTAAAAAAAGGCAAGTATACGTTGCGGGATATGAATACTGGGAAGGAAGAGTTGCTTGAGCGCGATGAGATAAAGGATAGGATAATCCAAAAAAATTAAATAAGAAGACGTTTCTGTGATGTGTTATGGAGGGGATTAATTTATAATGGCAACGAAAAAGAAAAAAAAGGGTTCTGGGAAGCAGCAGGCGGGTTATACGCCGGGGCAATTAATAGTTATAGGGGTTTCTGTGATGGCGGTTGTTTTGATAGCTGTTGTGGTTTTGCTCTCAATCGGCAAGCCTGATGATGAGCCGTCGATAGGGGTATTGGATGATGGGCCTGTTTTGGTTGCGACTGCTAACGGCATGGAGATATATAGGCATGAGGTGGAGGCTGTGCAGCAGCAGATAATGATGCAGACCGGTCAGTTAATAATGGAGGAGGCTGCGCTTGAGCAGGCTATAACGATGAAGCTATTATTGTATGAGGCGGAGGTCAGGGGCCATACTGCGACTAGGGAAGAGGTGCTGTTGAGGCTGGAGATGATGGGGGTGTCCGAGGAAGAGGTAAGGGAAGAAATAGGTATGTTTGGTATGGATTACGATGATTTCCTGGATGAGCAGGTCGAGCAGCTTATATTGACGGGCTTGGTTGAGGAGTTGGGCGAAGGGGTCTTGGTGAGTGAGGAGGCTGCTCGGCAGTTGTATGAGGAGCAGGTAGCGCCTTATGATGATGTTTCGTTTGAGGAGATACGCGATGATATAATTGAGTTTTTGACTGACCAGGAAGCGATACAAAAGTTGCAGTTATTGGCTTCGGGACTTTATGAGAACGCGGACATAGAGTATTTTGGTTAATAACAATAGGTTTTTATTCTTTTTTTATTTTGGTTATTTGCTTGTTGGTTGCTCTTAGCGGGGCTGTGTGTTCTTGTGCGTTTGCGTATAGCATTATTCTTTCTGATTGCTCGGTTTCTGGCCAGGGTCCTGGCCTGCGCCTGTATGTTACGGGTTGGAATTCGTATGTTTTGATGAGCTCGTGGAGTTTTTGTGATTCTGGCTGGTAGTATGTTATTATTCCTTTGTTTTTTGCGGTGCTTATTTCTGCGGGTGTTAGGGCTATCATGTTTCTTATTTGTTCGTCGGGGTAGTGTGATAGTGAGTACCCTGGTTTTTCTTTGTATTTCATGCTTTTTAGGCTGGTTTGGAATGTGAATGCGGCGCTTCTGAAGTAGTTTTGTCCGTCTTTGTAGAATACTGGTAGCGTGATTTTGTCGGGGCCTAGTTGTTGTTTCGCTGTTTTTATTAGGTTTTCGAGGTTGTCTCTTGGGTATGGGCTTGTTACGAGTATTATTATTCCTGGGTTGCCTATTAGGTATTCTGTGTTTTTTCCGTTTATTTTTTTTTCTCTGTATTCGAATTTTTGGCCTCCTTGTTCTAGGCCTGGTGCTATGTATTCTGCCATTTGCCTTGATTTTTTGCGCATTGTGTTTGTTGTTTGGGTGAGCAAATATAAAAAACTTTCGGTTTTTTAACTACTTATTAGTAATAATACAAGTTTTTTTATTGTGGACCGCAAACCAATCATTGCATGAACAAAATAAAAAAATTGTACGAGGAGCTGCTTAGAGAGCACGGCCACCAAGGCTGGTGGCCCATCAACAACAAATACACCCCAAAGAACTATGGTTGCCCGAGGAACGAAAAAGAAAAATACGAGGTAATACTAGGCACAATTTTAACGCAAAACACCACTTGGCGGAACGCAGCAAAAGCACTAGACGAACTAAGAAGAAAAAAGCTGATAAAACCCAGGGAAATCTCTAAGATAAAACAGGAAAGGCTGGCAAGGATAATAAGGAGCGCAGGATACCACAACCAAAAAGCCAATTACCTAAAGGAAATAACGAAATTTTACTTAAGCCTTAAAGGCAGAACACCCACAAGACAAGAACTTTTACATGTGAAAGGCGTAGGAAAAGAAACTGCTGACTCAATCCTATTATACGCATACAAAGAACCCGTGTTCGTAGTAGACAAGTACACAAAACGATTATTACAAAGAGAAAAAATACTAAAGAAAGAAAAAGATTATGACGAAACAAGAAAAATATTCATGGACAACATAGAAAAAAAATATGAGACGTACAACGAGTACCACGCATTAATCGTCCAAGAAATGAAAACAAAACCCTAAAGAGAATTCTTCAGCGCCTGCATCTCCCCGTAACACTCAAGGATCTTCCTAGAATACTCACGATTCTTTTCCTCACTAGAAAAATCGTGGTTCAAAAACAAGACCCTTAAAGCCCTGTAAGCAGCCTCAGCACCCCTTAAATCGCGGTACATGATGCGCTCACGCATCTCCTCGAGCTTCTTATCCAATATTTCGGTGTTGTCAACAGGAAACTCTTCTTCCACGACCACGGATTCAGCCCTTCGGCCAAGATAGTACAGGAACAAGCAAATAATCATGAGAGCAAGCAAGCCAACAGCCACCCAGTGAACAAGATGATACGGAACATCATCCAAAGACTCATGATTAGTAGCAATGCCAGTTATCAAAATAGCCAAGATAAAAGAAACAAATATAAACACCCTCAAAAAAAAGCTCATCTTAAAAACAAAAACGGAGACCAAGATATATAAATATTTCCAGAAAAAATGATGAAACACTACTCTATAATGGTATGGCTGCTAAGCATGCTAATAACAGGAATAAGACTATTAATACTACTAAGAAAAAAAAGAAAAAAATTATTTTTTGGTTTTGCCATCGGTTTTCTTGCGGCGTTCTTCTGCGTACCTGTCTACTTCTTTGTGGAATGCTTCCATGCTTTTCTTTTTCTCATGGTCTTTCTTGAAGAAGTAGAACATTATCCCAACTACTACGACTAGCAATAAAGCCCATAGCCAACCTGTTCTCCTCTCAGGAGCCGGCGGCTCGTACGGAGCCGTTTCATGAACAACTTGCTCTTCAGGCGTAGGAGGCACTTCCTCCTCTGGAACCAATGGAGGCTCTTCCACAGGAGCTACTTGCGCAGTTATAGCGAAGTAGCTGAACCCAGGAGTGCTCGCCGCAAAGTAATAGTTGTTCGCATCCTGCCTTTCCATCCTAGTCTGCAGCGCAGTCCACTGCCCGTTATGAAGCCTCATCAAGACTACTTCTTCAGCCTTAACGTTATTGGCGTTCATCCACGCTTTCGGCACAGGGAACTTTAATTCTACGCTGCCATCCGTTTCTTCGTAGCCCTCAGTGCTTACTTCCACGTATTCATACACTAATCCTGGTGGAACGAATTCTGTAGGCGAATCACTGCCATGCCTCGTCATCGTTATCCTCACCCTGTTCTTCGCCGCCTTGAAATCAATGAACAACGAGAAAAACACTTCCCCGCCCTTCATTAACGTTAAGTTCTTATGCTCCCCGGGCTTAATATCAATGAACGTCAAAGTAGCCCTTTCATAACCAGGCACCGTAGGAGGCGGACCAGTACGCACACTTCCACCACTGCCCGTCGTAGTACACGACCTTGTTTCATTAACGGTTACACCGTAGCAAACCCTAGTCCTTGTCTGCTGTCCACCTACACATGCACTCCAATCACTCCAATCCGTTGCGCATTCACCCGTCACTATCGAAGCATTGTCCTCTAATGTGTTATTTATTATTCCCTGTAGCTTCGTCGTAACAGCGTAAGTATAGTTAATCCCAGCTGCTACAGTTGTGTCCACATAGTAATTGTTAGTAACGTCTTCCGCAATCCTGTAAGACACATTCGTAACGTCCAATTCAGAAGCGTTCAAAACCCTGAAAACATCGTAAACCACTCCAGAGACAGGCTCGTCAATAACACTTTCATTTACTTCTTCCCAGTCCAGCCTTACCGAGCCATCCGCCTCATTCAGAGCAGTCAAGTTATCTATTGCCTTTGGAACGACTTGAACCGTGAAATAATGGCTTTCATCCTGCGTTGCCGTATTATTTGCCCGGTCCGTAACCCGAATATTCCAAACATAATCGCCGTTGGGCAGTGTTAAGTTAAACAACGTAGGCGTGTTGTTGCCCGTTGTGGTTCCGGTTACGTTATCCAACCCATTTAACAATAAAGTGTAGCTTAAAGTACTGTCTATGTTGTCAGTAGCCGTAAAATTAAACTCGACGTTACTAGTTAGAACTACGCTTTCATTCTCCGGGACGGAAAGGGTTACAACCGGGTCCGTGGTGTCCAGCGTTATGGTTCTTGTCTCAGTGTACGCCAGGAATCCCGCGCTGTCGTTAACCGTTACGTTATACAAGTACGTTCCCTCAGACAGATCAGTCCAATTAATAATCCTAGTGCTATCAGTATAAGACGTTGTATTAACAGGAGTCCCATCCGCTTCGAACAAGGAAAAAGTAATCGTGTCCTCGTTTTCCTCAACCACGCTTACTTCTACAAAAACCCAATCACTATGTATATGAGAATCGTTTTCCAGAGTTGCCGGCTCCACGTACTCTATGGTTGGCGGAGTTGTATCAACAGTAACGTTTATCTGGGCTGTAGCATTGTTCCCAGGAAATTCCCCGCCGAAATCATAAGCCAATATGTCTAACTGGTAGAAGCCTTCATCCGGGTATTCAACGTCAATACCGCAGTACCAGATCTCGGAGCCTTCACTCTCATTATAACAATTCCC
>PWWA01000022.1 GCA_003562145.1 Candidatus Woesearchaeota archaeon
CACTATTGCAAAGGCTTACCATATCAAATCGACGTTTCTGGCAAGAGCGCGGTCCTTGTGTTGCCCTTGAACAAGGTCTCCGGAAATCCCTGCGACGAGGTATTGTCGTTTACTGACGTTGGCTTTCTCCAGGAACATCTTATCCATGTGCGTGTTCCTTGTGCCGAACGGTGGATTCTGAACAACTAGGTCTGCGGTGACGCCTTTTAAGAATGATACATCTCCTATTATGACTTCTGTTTCTCCTAATGTGTCGTATTCTTCTCTAAGCTTCATAAGGTTTTCTTCTAGTATGGTTACAGCTTCGCGGTCTTTTTCAACGAAAAACACTTTTTTTGCGCCCAGCAAAAGACATCCTATCCCTAGCAAGCCTGTGCCCGCACCTAAGTCCACAATTGTTTTGCGTTCGATCCATCCGTTCATATAGGCTGTCCATAATGCTTGCGCAGCGATATCTGGGTCTGTAGCGTGCTGCTCGAACTCATCCTTCGGCGTGCTAAAGCTCTTAACCTTGGACAGCTCGACAGCAAGTGTTTTTTTGCTCATAAGCTCTTTGGTAGCAGATTCTTTTTTATAATGATTTGTTTCTATATGCCTGAGATACATTGGTTAAGTTATATGTATTATGATAAGGAAATATTTAAAAAAAGAACCGTTCTCCGCCTTTTCTTGTTGAGGGGTGTGAAAGATTAGGTTCTTAAAGCTAAAGGGTGGCGAGGCTAGCATTAAGATAAATGGTATAGAGGAAGGTCTTAGGCAGGCTTTTGCTTCCATCAAAGAAGAGTTTAACTTGCATCTTGACTCAATCAACCAGAATACTAATGAAATCGAGTCTTTGTATGATTATATTGCTGATGTTGATTGTAAGATTGAGAAGCTTAACGAGCGAATCGATGAATTATTCATGTTCCTGAAGCCTATCCCTAAATGTGACGGTTTAGATTTGGGTTTGTCGCATCGCGAGCAAGAAGTCTTTATAATTCTTTACTCTGAGGATAAGGTTTCTTTGGGTGCTGTCGCGAAGCGCCTTGGTTTTACGGAGGAGATGGTTAACCGCTACGTTTCAAGCCTCACTTCTAAGGGCATTCCTGTGCTTAGGCAGTTTGTGGGTGGTGATTTGTTTTTGTACATGGACCTTAAGTTTAAGGATTTGCAGGCCAAGAAGAACGTCTTGAAAATCAACGAGTCGATTTCTAAGAACTTGCTGAGTGAAAACCCAATATAATTATTAACATTAACTTTAAATATTAATAATTTTTCCGTGGCTTCTTATGGCTTCATACGCGCATAATCAAAGGAATAAAGTGAAAGAGCAGAAAAGCAATATTACAGGCAAGATAATACTTTATATTGCATTATCCATAATAATACTGCTAACATGGTCTGTTTTAGGAGTTATTATTGTGGGGATTGCAGGAGTGTTTGGCGTATACAAATTTGCAAGGCTCGCCATGGGCGGCTTTGGTTGCCCTCACTGCTGGTTCGGTTTCATAGTGGCCTTTGGGCTATTCTCCGTTTCGTTATTCGCGCTTAACAGCCAAGCAGCTTTTCTCCCGGTAATATTCTTATGGGTGCTTGGCTTTTCCGGAGGCAAGCATAGAAGATGACCTTGATAACAATAATAACTGGCAGGCTTGGAAGCGGAAAAACAACTATACTAAACAACATCCTAAGAACTAAGCCCGTCCATAAGAACGTAGACATAATCATAAACGAGATATCCCCCTTAAACGTGGATAAAAGCTTCTTAACAAGTCCTTTCCAAGTGACCGAGATAAGCGACGGGTGCACGTGCTGCACGAAAAGCGAAGACCTCAAAAGAGCAATAAACAACTCTATGAATAACAGGAACCCGGACATGATAATAATAGAAACAACGGGCGTGGCAAACCCGAGCAACTTTGTCACGAGCCTTGACTTAGAAGACACTTATTTCACGAACATAGTATTTGTTATTGACTTGTACAAGTTCACGGAAACCAATGGATTCAGCAAAACCACGCTTAGAAACGCGAGCAATGCAACAACGATAATATTAAGCAAGGCAGACCTCGTATCTGGGAATATCCTTGAAAACGCATTGTTAAAGCTAAAAAAAGCAAGCCCTGATGCAAAAATAGTAGCATCTAATAACGGAAACATATCCTACGAGGATATACAAGTTCAAGGAAAGCCCGTCCGGAGAGTTCCGGCAACGAAAAATCCTTTGAAAGAATTCATATTCTACTTGTTTCCCGAGCTGAAAAACCAGCATAAATCCACGGCACAGGTATTCTCTTTCGAGACAAAATCAGCTATGAATTCAAGGGTATTAGAATCATTCATATCAAGGCTTCCCAGGAATATTGACAGGGCTAAAGGAATAATAAAAACGACTAATGGAAGCGTCAAGTTCAACTATGCCGTCGGCCTGTTAAGAATGGAAAATTCGCTTGAACAACCAAAGACTTCCAAGATAGTTCTTATTGGCAGGATGACTTTGCACGACAAAATAAGGTATATGCGTGCTTTCTGGAATATGAGGAAAGAGCACGAAATGCATTTGCCAGAAATTTATTCTAACCTAAAGCTTTTATTTGCGTGAAAAGACAAAGCTTTTTATACATCTCCATTCATACGAGTTACATGGCCAAAAAGAAGAAGGTTAAGAGAAAGGCTGAGCCTGTTTTCCTTGAATTCAGGGGATTCCTCTCATTCCTAATACTTCATGAGGTAAGCATAAAGCCGTTAACCGGCGAGGACTTGGCAAAGAAAATAGGCTCTAGGAAAGGCGTAGTACTGACGCCTGGAACGATTTACCCTGCGCTCAAGAAGCTAAGGGCTAAGAAGCTCGTAAGGTACACAAGGTTTGGCAGGAAAAAAGTGTATGAGTTAACAGGTTCCGGGAAGAGAACTCTTGACCACCAATATAAGCTGTTCTCAAAGTATTTTTTTGGCCTTAAGAAATTCATTAAAAGGAAGAATGGCTAATTTGTAAAAAAAATTTTATTAGAATTTATGAATAAAACCCATTCTAAAACTTTTAAGCAAAAAACACTATTTTCTGAAACGGGATTTTTGCAAAATCTTAATATTGCAAATCCAATAAATAGTACATCCAATATATTGTAAATACAATAAATTGTACATCCAATAAATTAGTTTATTAAATTTTCCTGTTTCTAAAACTTTTAAGCAAAAGCAAAAGGATTTAAAGCGCGTTTTTTTAATAAATTGGTTGGTTGGATATCGTCGAGAAATAGGATTATCTTGTCGTTCCCCCTAGTTTTTCTTGGACCCTGTCAAACAATTCCGGGCTTACAAGCGCTGTATGCTTTCCCTGCATAGTTTCCCCGCCGAACTTGACTTTGCCTAGATAAGTCTGGTTCATAAGCACTTTTTTTAGCCCATTAACAGATAATCCGTATTTTTTTGCCAGCTGCGTAAGGCTAATATCTGAATTTAGGAATGTTTGGAAGATTTCTTGGACTACATATGAGTTTTCTGCGGGGACAAGCTCTTTATTAACTATTTTGTACCCTAAGGGCGCCCTTGTTATCAAGCCCCCGTTTTTGAACTTGCTCTCCATCGTGAACCTGGTTCTTTCAGTTGTGACGTTCCTCTCGAATTCTGCGAAAGCGCTGATGATGTGGAACATCAGCTTCCCGGAAGCCGAAGTAGTCTCTATCTTGTCCTGCAATGATATGAAGTCTATCCCCCATGTTTTGAGCTTTTCAATAGTCGTTATCAGATCCATTAGGCTTCTGCTGAATCTGTCAAGCTTATAAATAAAGATGGCTTGGAACTTATGGGATTCTGCATCAGCTAGCATTTCCTGCATTGCTGGCCTGTGCTTAAGGTCTTTCCCCGATTTGCCTTCATCCCTAAATATCTTATAGATTTCGTAGCCGTGCGAGGTAGCGTAGTTTTTTAAGGCATCTTCTTGGGCTTTTAATGATATGCCGTGAAGTGCTTGGTCTTGGGTTGAAACTCTTAAGTATATTGCTGCTAGTGGTTTTGCGGGCGCCATTTTAGGGTCTTTTGTGAACTAAGGGTAAATGTTTCTTGGTTCACGTTACCTTGAGGCACCCTTAGTATATAAAGTTTTTGCCGAGGGTTTATTGAGGGGAAACGAGATCCTTCCGTGTCCAGAGGTATTGATGGAGCAGTTAATATTTGCTTGTAAGCATGTTTAGACGTGTTCCGGGTTTTTACAGGTTTCTTGGCCCGGGTTTCTTAAGCAGGTGTGTTTTGCCGGGGAAGCCGGCTTATTTGCTAGCAATGAGTGTTTTGCAGAAAGCCAAAAATAGATTGAGGTTGTTATTGATTTATTTACAATATAGTAAACAATAAGCTAAAATATTTGTGTTTTGCTTAAAAATTTTAGCAATAAAGATATTTTAAAAGTTTTTATAATTGCTTAAATATATTAAAAATACCATATTATATATTTTGTAATAGTTAATGTTTTATTTTGTGCTTAGGATGCTCAAAAAAATGCACAGCCTTCAACATCCTAGGCGTACGCAGAATAGGCCTAAGAAACCTAAGAAACCTCTCACTCCTACTGCCCTCCTTAATTGCAAGCTCAGCCTGATGCAAAGCCTTAACCTCCCTGCTAGCCTCTAAGCTAGCACTAACAACATGCTGCGCGTCACCAGTAACATCAGCAACCCTGGACAAAGCACCAATACCCTCAATCATCCTAAACACCAAGAAAAAAGGAATCGTAGCAAGAATATCCAGCCAAGACGTCTTCAAAAAAATCGGAAAGGTTTTGGAGCGATGAAACTTAAAACCAAGATCAACCGCGAAAATGCTAATAATAACCCAATCCAAAACCTCGAAGAACAAATGATGGGACGCGTAATAAGCAATAAAGAAAAACTCGATAATAATAATAA
>PWWA01000123.1 GCA_003562145.1 Candidatus Woesearchaeota archaeon
AATAGAAGCAGGCTTTGTGTATGTTGCGCAGCCACCCTTGTACTTGGTTAAGAAGGGCAACCAAAAAATTTATGCCTTGAATGAAAAAGAAAAGGACAGTATTGTGAAAGAAATCGGGGCACAAGGAATAAGCCTTCAAAGGTATAAAGGATTAGGGGAGATGAACCCAGACCAGTTATGGGAAACCACGATGAACCCTGATAATAGAACACTGAAAAGAATCACAATAGAGGACGCGGTGACAGCAGACCAAGTCTTCACAATGCTAATGGGCAGTGAAGTGGAGCCAAGAAGGCAGTTCATAGAGGAAAACGCGTACAAGGTCGAGAACCTAGACATATAAAACAGACTTCTCTCAAACGCCGAAATACACATAAATATTTATAAATGTGGCTTTCCCCCTGCAAGCCATGGTACTGGAAGGGCTTAGCAGCTCATTAAAAGGGACTTTGAAGAAGATAACGAACGCGTTATTCGTAGATGACAAACTAATAAATGAGTTGGTTAAAGACATCCAGAGGGCTTTACTGCAATCAGATGTTAATGTTAAGCTAGTCTTAGAGGTAACGAAGAAGATAAAGGAAAGGGCTTTAAATGAGGAACCCCCCAGGAGTATTTCTAAGAAGGAGCACCTCGTGAAAATAGTTTACGAGGAATTAGTGTCTTTTCTGGGAACAGGGGAGAAAAAGGATTTCCAGGAACGCATAAAAAAAGCAGGTAAAGCTTACAAGGTAATGCTCGTAGGATTGTTCGGGTCCGGGAAGACAACCACTACTGGGAAGCTGGCTAATTATTTTAAGAAAAGAGGCGTGAAAACAGCTGTTTTAACAACGGATACGTGGAGGCCTGCAGCTTACGATCAATTAGAGCAAATCTCTAAGCAAATCAAAGCGGATTTCTACGGCGTGAAAGGAGAGAAAAACCCTTTAAAAGTGTACAAGGCGAATGAGAAAAAACTTGATTCGTATGACTTGGTAATAATTGATACGGCTGGAAGGGATGCGTTATCCGATGAACTAATCAAGGAACTAAATGAACTAAACAAGGCTGTGAATCCAGACGAATCATTATTAGTCTTGAGCGCAGATATCGGGCAAGCCGCGGAAAAGCAGGCGCAGGCATTCCACGAAACTTGCAGAGTGACAGGCGTAATCATAACTAAGCTTGACGGGACCGCGAAAGGAGGCGGAGCACTAATAGCTTGCAGCGTTACCAAGGCACCGGTGAGGTTTATAGGAGTAGGAGAGAAGATTGATGACTTCGAAGAGTTCAAAGCAGAAGGATTCGTATCAAGGCTTCTGGGAATGGGAGACTTAGAAGCATTGCTAGAGAAGACAAAAGGAGCTATTTCCGAGGAAGAAGCAGAAGACCTCGGAAGGAAAATGCTCAAAGGGGACTTTAACCTAATAGACTTGTATGAGCAAATGCAAGCCATGAAAAAAATGGGTCCTTTAAACAAGGTCATGGAATTAATACCTGGAATGAGCAATGCAAATATCCCTAAGGAAATGCTGCAAAACCAGGAAGGAAAAATTGGGAAGTGGAAGTACTTAATGGAAAGCATGACCCAAGAAGAACTTGAAGAGCCAGACAATATTCGTGGCTCAAGAATTGAGAGGATAAGCAAAGGCTCAGGAATACCAGCTTCGGAGTTGAGAGGCATGCTAAAGCAATACCGGCAGAGCAAGAAACTCATGAAGCACATTAAGCCCGGGGCATCAGAGAAAGATATGCAGCGAATGATGCAGAAAATGCAGGGAAAAATAAAAGGATTTAAATAAAAGAAGAGCAGAACGGATAAGGATGAGGAACGCGATATTGATACACGGCCTGGACGGCAACCCAGACAACCACTGGTTTCCATGGCTGAAAAAAGAACTTGAAAAAAGGGATTATGTTGTGCACACGCCAAACCTCCCCAAAGGGAAAAGCGTTACCCTGGAAGAATGGGAGGATGCGTTCAAGGAATACCGGAAGCATTTAGACCAGGAATCCATAATAATTGCGCACAGCCTAGGAGTTCCATTCGCGCTGAAAGTGCTTGAGAAGAAAGTAAGGCCTATAAGGGCAGCATTCTTAGTGGGAGGCTTCATAAGCGAGCCCCGAAACGATTATGATGAAAAGCTAAGAACGTTCATACAAGAATTTGACTTCGAGGAAATAAAAAAGAAAGCCAAAGACTTCTTCTTGTATGCATCGGATAACGACGATGTAATACCACTTGGGAAAACCAGGGAATTAAGCGACAAATTAGGTGAGGACATAACAATAATAGAAGGAGCAGGGCACTTCACAAGCGAAGAAAACTTCGAGGAATTCGAGGACTTGCTCGTGGATATAATAAGCGTTGAGCACACAGAATAAAAATTATTTTTCTACGGAACCAAACCTCTGAATGACATCAGACCTGTTGTGATTGCTTAAAAAATCAATGAATTCATAAGTCCTGTCAACATGGAACTGAACCTGAGGGATAATGGTATAAACATCTAGTAGCTTCGCCCTAACATGGCTCTCCCGGAATTTTTCAAATACTTGCCTGTCAAGACTGCCATATTTTGCGTGCTGATATATTAAAAGGCTTGCTTTCTCATCGAATTCCCTGCCTGGAAACCCGGGGTGCCAGGTAAGCCTAGAGAGATAAAACAAATGCTTCCAGCGCTCGCTTTCAACGCCGACCCCGTAGTAATGGTCGATAAGAGTGGAAAGTTGCTCAGTACGGATAAGAGCCCTGTACACATCGAATTCGTGGTCGAATAAATCCTCGATCCTCGTAGGTGGGTTTATCCTGATTTCAAACGCGGAAGAGTCTTCAGGATGTCTTGATATGCTGAACAAAGTTTTCTGTTCCTTCAAAGAAGGATCATAAAAAACATCCAGGGATAAGCCTTCGCTCTTCAGATTGTGGTATATAGGCATTTCAAGCAATAAGCTGTTTAAGTCACGCTGAGATATAAGAGTGGGCGCTTCATAAAACTGGTGTTCAACCTTGTCCTCTACGCTGCTAACGGACTTGGTTGCAGGGCTACAACCAGCAATGGCTGCAACAGAAGCAACCATCAACCCTTTCTTTAAGTATTCTTTTATCATTTTTTCTTTTTCGCAAAACTCCCAGCTACCAGTAAGGGGAATGTTATTGTGAAGTCTGCTTTTACTTTAACGCTAGAAGCACCTATTTTTATCTTAGCCCAGGTCTTGGCTTCTTCTACGCTTCCACCGGAGTCAGAGCCATCGAATTCTTCTGCTGTTGTGAGGTAAACAGCGTAGTCGAATCCATCGCGGAATATCTGGGCGTTTAAAGCGTAATGCTTCGCTATGCCTCCTCCTAATACTATTAAGCCTGTTTTTTCTTGTTGCAGCACGAAGTCAATCAGTTTCTTATGGTCATCAGCAACTTCTATCTGGAAGGAGGGCTTTCTTTGCTTGAAAAAATAAACGAGGTCACCGAAAGAGCCATCCATGATGCCAGGGCAATAAACAGGAATATTATTTTTTGCTGCCCAGTACAAGTAAGAATCTTCTTTTAACTTTAAACCAAGTTCCCTTGCAATAAGGGAAGGAGTAACAACTTCTTTCATTGAATAGATTTCTTCAAGGAAAGGCGTGATGAACTTTTCGAAGTGAAGGTAACGGTCGTTCGGCACAAATATGTTTCCAATACGACCGACTCCGTACTCAAACAAATTCCTCCCTGGAACATCAAAGTCGCCTAACCGAAAGTCAGATAATGATTTTATTACGTCTTCTTCTATGCCGCTCGCAGTCGTTATTATAACGCTAACCATTTTACTCTTAGCCAAAAACGCAATTATATCCCTTAACCCTGAGGAAACTGCGTTTCCGGTGAAGGAAAAGAAAATTGTTGCCTTACCATTAATCATCTCATTTGCAACATCTACTGCTTTTGCTAGGTTCGAAGCCTGAAAACCAGTCGTGGAATACGCTTTTAAGAATTCATCGAAGTCAAACTCCTTAGAAAAATCAAAGCCCTTAACAACCGGGTGATTTTCAAGGCTAGCCGTACGCCTCATATGCCTCTGTTTTTCCTCGTACCGCGTACCATAATGCTTTTCAACCATAAAAAAAACCTTTTCTTAGAATCAAGCCGGCTCTAAAGGAGGCCTGACAACACCCCCTGTAGGAATAGGCACGCCGCGGCCCGCCACGTCCTGGCAATCAATACAATCATCTGTCTCCCATTCCTGGCAGATCCCGTCATAATTACAGACTGTGCCATCAGCGCGGACACATCCGCCAACGACGAGCAATAATGCCAGCACGCCCACCAACAATAATTTGTTCATAGCAAAAATCCCCCTTAACAGACTTGAATAAAGGCTTTACTATATAAAAATTTTGGTAGATTTAAAAGAATAGCAAAAAACATAAAAAGAGAGGCGTAGATTGCTAATACAGGTGATTTTTCAGTGAAGTACAGGCCAGTAGTGTTGATAGTTAGGGATGGATGGGGTTATAGAGAGGAAACAGAAAGGAATGCTATTAAGAATGCTAATACTCCTTACACAGATATGCTTATGAAAGAATATCCTAATACGCTCATTGAAGCAGCTGGCAGAGCAGTAGGTTTACCAGAAGGTTATATGGGGAATTCAGAGGTAGGGCATTTAACTATTGGAGCAGGAAGGATTATCCTGCAGCCTTTTGAAAGGATAAACCAAGCAATAAGGGATAAAAGTTTTTTTCAAAACAAGGCATTCCTTGATGCGATGAGTCATTGCAGGGAAAATAATGCTTCTTTGCACATCATTGGCTTGATACAAAAAGAAGGAGTTCATTCCCATATGGATCATTGCATTGCTTTA
>PWWA01000100.1 GCA_003562145.1 Candidatus Woesearchaeota archaeon
GGGAGGTAAAGGACTTCTTTGACAGGCAAGAAAAGTTCGTGGTTGTTGATTACAGGGATTTAGCTCCTTACGAGAAGGACCATGCTTTCTTTGTTGTAAAGAAAAAATAATTATTGGTTTAAAAAAAAATGGATCGTTATGTTCGCCAGCGCGTTTTAAGGCAAATTGGGGATGAAGGCCAGGAAAAGCTGAAGAATTCCAAGGTGGCTGTTGTTGGCTTAGGCGCCCTCGGCACCCTTACCGCAGAGCTCCTCGTGCGTGCCGGCGTCGGGAAAATAACTTTGGTTGACAAGGACGTGGGGGATATGGTTGACCTTCATCGCCAGGTCTTATTTGAAGAAAGAGATATTGCTCAGAAAAAAGTAGTTGTTGCGAGGGAAAAGCTTCAAAGGATTAACAGGAACGTGCAAATAGACGTGATTGATGATTTTCTAAGGGATGGCAACTCGATAATGCTTAATGATTGCGACTTAATCCTTGACTGCACCGATAATATGCGTGCAAGGCATGCTATTAACAATTTCTGCGCTTCCAGCGACAAGAAATGGGTTCACGCCGCGGCTTCAGGTGTGACGGGCAACGTATTGGTGGTGGATAATCCTGAGGTGTTCGCGAAATTATTTGGCGGTGCAGCCAACCTTGATTCCTGCGAAGAAATAGGTGTTATGAACTCGCTGACGACGATGATTTCTTCGCTTCAGGTAACTGAAGCCATAAAAATCCTTACGGGCAATGAGTATTGCAAAGACTTGATAAGGTTTAATGCTTGGGAGAACAAGTACGAATTAATTAAGATTTATGGAAACATATAAAAAACAAAGTGTTATACTGAGGGTGTATGGTACTAAAAGTCTATAATACGTTATCAAGGAAGAAGGAAGAGCTGAAGCCGCTGAAAGAAAAAAAGATAAACATGTTTGTATGCGGCCCAACTGTATATAATTATATTCATATTGGGAACGCAAAAACATTTACGCAGTTCGACATGATTGCTAGATATATTCGTTACAAGGGTTTTGACTTATATTACATTATGAACATCACGGATATTGATGACAAGATTATCAAGGCTGCTAAGGAAACAGGTGTTTCTGAATCTGAGCACGCATTAAAGTTCGAGGAAGAGTTTCATAAGGACATGGATTCGTTGGGGAATAAGGCAGCCAATAACTATCCTAGGGCGACTGCGCATATGAATGCTATTATTAAACAAGTCAAGGAATTGATTGATAAGGGGTTCGCGTATGAAACCACTGACGGGGTTTATTTTGAAATAGACAAGTTTCCTGAGTACGGAAAATTGTCTAAGCAGCCTTTGGAGCAGATAAAAGAGGGTGCGCGTGTAGAAGTTAATGAGGATAAGAAGAATCCTGTTGATTTTGTTTTGTGGAAGAAGCATAGGGAAGGGGAGCCTTTTTGGGATAGCCCGTGGGGCAAGGGGCGCCCTGGCTGGCATATTGAGGATACAGCTATTACTGAAACGTTTTTTGGGCCTCAGTATGACTTGCACGGAGGGGCTATGGACCTTATTTTTCCTCATCATGAATGCGAGATTGCGCAGATGGAAGCTGCTTCGGGCAAGAAGCCTTTGGTTAAGTATTGGCTGCACACGGCTTTCTTGAATATGAAGAAGGAGAAGATGAGCAAGAGCCTTGGTAACTTCTTTACGCTCCGCGAGGTCTTGAAGAAGCACGACGCTATGTCTCTTAAGTACTTTTTTTTGAGCAACCATTACAGGACTCCGGTGGAGTTTAGCTTTGAAAGCCTTGCTGCTGCTAAGAATGCGTTGGGGAGGATTAATAATTTTGTGCATGGATTATTAACCAATGTGAATAGTAAGGGGCATGGCAATATACAGGATTATTGCAAGGACTTGCTTGCTAATTTTGAGGATGCGATGGATGATGACTTTGATACGCCCAAGGCTTTATCCCACGTATTCGACTTTATCCGTGAGGTTAACAAGCTAAGTATTTCTGCGCAGGAAGCTGAAGAAATAGTTAGGGTTTTTAAGAAAATTGATGGTGTTTTTGGCTTTATTTCTTTTAAGGTTGCTGAGGTGCCTGAAGAAATAACTATGTTGGCTGAGAAGCGCTTGGCTGCCCGCAAGGATAAGGATTGGAAAGAATCTGACAGGCTTAGGGATGTGATTCGTGGGAAGGGCTTCGAGGTTAGTGATACTCCTGACGGAAAATATGTGTTAAAGAAGAAAAAATAATGAAAAAATATTTTTATTTGTAGAGGTGTTCGAATTCTTTGTCTTTTGCCCTAAACGGCCTTAGTATGTAGTCGTCGACGCTCTGTGTTATTCCTCTGTCGCCTGTGACTCCTTCGTTGGGCGCGTCGTCTGTTGTGTCTGTTTCGAACGAGTTGTATATTAGTGTGCTTGGTTTTTTTATCCTGTGCCTGTTTTCTATTAAGGAGTATTCTTCCATTATTGTGTCTTCATTGTATATGTCTACGTCTTCTAGTGATATTGTGGCGTTGTCTAAGGGTATTCTTTCTAGCTCGTCTTTTTTGTCGTAGAATTGGTTTATGTATTTTTCTCCTGCTTCGGTCAGGATTCCTATTGTTTCGCCGTTTTCGTTTTTGTATTTTATGAATGCTTCCCCGTTTTCTCTGGCGTGCCTGCTTGACTCTTTTAGGAAGTATCCTAGGTTTTTCCTGTCTTCGTTTGTCTCTATGGTATATGTTGTGTTCTTGCTTTCTATTCGTGTGACGTTTGGCATTTTGCTTGGATCAACGCTTGGTTTTAGTCTTGCAAGGGTTTCTTTGTTTATTATTTCTCCAAGGGTGGTGCTTGTTTTTTCTTCCATTGTTTTTGTTTCCCTCCTATCTAACTTTTTTTTTTGAAAGCTTTATTCCTGGGTTTATAGGTATTTAAATCTTTCGAGGATACGTGTATATGTTCATATTTATAAAACTTTCGTTTATTTACTACTATATAATGGTTATATTATTTTTGTGGTTAGTTCCTTGCCCTTAGAAAAAACGATTTCCTTAACATTCCCCACAGCCTTAACATCCTCTATAACCAACTCCAACAGCTTCCTATCCTCGTCAGTGCAGCTAACCTCAACCTTACCTAGCTCGCTCTTCAAAGACAAGCCCTTCTCAGACTTAAACTTCCTGATATCACCCACAACCCTCACAGCTAAATCCCCAGCCTTCTCCTCCTCCCCAAACAACAACTTTTTATCAAAAACAGGCCACTCACATACATGAACGCTATCCTTACCTTCAATATCTTTGAAGTACACTTGGTAAACTTCTTCCGTTATGAAAGGCATCACAGGAGCAAACATTTTCAAAATGCTAAACAAAGAATAATAAAGAGTCTTCTGCGCAGCAACCTTAGACTTTGCATCCTCACAATCATAAGTCCTGTGCTTCACGAACTCCAAATAATTATCGCAAAACTTATGCCAAAACAAAACATCAGCCTCCCGCATAGCCTTGGAATACTCATAACTTTCAAAAGAATCCGTAGCCGTTTTTACAGCCCTCATAACCTTGGAAAGAATCCACTTATCCATAACCCTCAAATCATCAAGCCTTAACTCCTCCAAAGGCTTAGCATTATAATCCTTCAAGTTCACAATCGTAAACTTCGAAGCATTCCAAATCTTAGTAACAGTCTTCTTACCCGTAACCACATCTTTCTCCTGGTACGCCAAGTCTTCTCCCAGCTTAACCGTTGCAGCCCAATACCTGAAAGGGTCCGCGCCGTACTTCGCAATAACGTCCTGCGCAACCAGGAAATTCCCTTTGCTTTTGCTCATCTTCTGCCCTTGAGGGTCTTGGCCGTGGCCGCTCATCATAATATCCTTCCAAGGAATATTGTTATGATGATAATAAGCCTTTACCAAAGTGTAAAAAGCCCAAGTCCGGATAATGTCGTGTGCCTGAGGCCTTAGACTCATAGGCAAGAAACCTTTACGCTCATCTTTCAAGCCCCAACCAGCATTTATCTCCGGTGTCACAGATGAAGTCATCCAAGTATCCATAACATCCTCTTCAGGAATAATATCTTCGTAAGTATGTGCTTTGGGAAGAGTCTTAGGATTATCCGCTAAAGGGTCAACAGGCAACTGGTCTTCATCAGCAACGATTATCTCTCCGGTCTTCTTGGAATACCATACAGGGAAAGGAACACCAAAAAAGCGTTGCCTAGAAATACACCAGTCCCATTGCAAGTTATTAACCCAGTGCTCATACCTCACACGCATATGCTCCGGGTACCACTTAACCTTGCGCCCTTGCTCAATTAACTCCTCCTTAGCATCAAGGACTCGTATATACCACTGCGGCGTCTTCAAGAATTCTATTTCTGCGCCGCTCCTGTCACTAATATTGACACTGTGCTTAATCTCCTCTTGTCGGATTAATAAGCCTTGTTTCTTTAAGTCCTGGGTTATCTGCTTCCTCGCATCCCTAACACTGAGCCCTTCGTAATTACCAGCTAAGCTGTTCATCAATCCATCTTTAGTAATAACAATCTTCAAAGGCAGCTTATGCTTCTGCCACCACTCAATATCAGTCTTATCACCGAAAGTGCAGCACATAACAATCCCTGTCCCTTTTTCAGGATCCGCTCTTTTATCTTCCAGTATAGGCACTTCAAAATCAAAGATAGGAACTTTGGCTTTTTTATTTTTATAATTTTTAAATCTCTTATCACCTGGATTATAAAAAACAGCAACACATGCTGGTAGCAATTCCGGACGAGTTGTAGCAATAATAAGATTCTTTCCTTCGGCTTTGAAAACAATATCATTAAAATAAGA
>PWWA01000009.1 GCA_003562145.1 Candidatus Woesearchaeota archaeon
ACATGCAAAGGCTTCTTCAAGCCAAGCCTGGTAACCGGTACAACAACGGTTTGCTCCCCATAACTATAAACCTCAAACTCTAATTTACCTGTGGAAAAATCATATACTGTAACGACAGGCCTAGCCAAATCAGACTCAACCATCCCACTGGGAACCTTAACATCAATAGCCAAAGAAAAAACTTTGTCCACAGAGCCATTCTTAATAAAGACAACCGTATCAACAACACTTGGAATCACGCCTAACTCCAGCCTTCCCACAAACCGCTGAATAGCATCAATAGGAATAGCCGCGTGAATAACCCCTAAAAGACCTATGCCTGCAAGCCTTAAATCGCTGAACAACTCAAAATCATCCCTGTTCCTTACCTCATCAAAAATAGTGAAATCAGGCCTTGACAAAAGCAAGATATCCTTAACCTCGGAAACACTGCCATGGCCAAGGCTGTACCTTGAAACCTGCACGGGAACAACCATGTCCCTCGGGCTCTCAATTGTCCTGACAGACAAACCTTTTTTGAGGTACTCCTCAGCTAATGCCTGGACGAAAGTGCTCTTGCCATGCCCAGGAGGGCCCGCCACTAAAACGCCTTCAGCCCTTTCCAATAAGCGCTCTTTCAACGTTTCATCCAAATCATAATCTTTGAACTTTAAGTGCCTTACAGGCTTAACCGCTGTCAACTCGTAAGCATCGCTGAAAGGCGGCCTTACAAGAACAACCCTGTAATCGCCGAATTGCACAACTGTACTTCCCTTGCGATCCATTTCAATAAAAGCGTTCTTGGCTTTTTTCGCGTTCTCAATCACGTCTTTAGATAACGCTTTAACGTCTTCAGAAGAAAAGGCTTTTTTTGATATTTCAAAGTATTTCCAGTCTCCGGGCTTTCCTTTCTTCGCCAACGCCTTGCATCCCTCACGGATGTGAACGCTCATCGTGTCCTTGTCAAAAAACTTTTCTATGCTAATCCGGATTTCTTCCTCGGGGAACTCGTAAAGATAAACATTTATGCCCTTAGCCAACGCTACTTTGCTCTGCACAACGTCGGCTGTGAACAGAGTGGCTTTTTCTTCAAGCGCCAATTGCCTTATCAACGAGTCAATCTCGCCTGATTTCGCGTACCTGATTTCGAAATCCCCAGGCCTCGAGCCCTTAAACAAGACCTCGAAATTTTTCTTTGGAGCAAGGCTTCTCAGCCTTTCAACTTCCTCAAGCCCAAGGTGCCCTGTCTCCCTGTTCTTATTAGCCTGGCTCTCCAGCTCTGCCAGGACTGCTTCGTGAACAATTACTTGCTTAGCCTTCAGCATATTCTTAGAAAACATTTCTGACAATAAGCCTTCTACAACCACGCTTGTATCAGGAACTACTTTTTCAAACACAACAGGTTTCTTCTTAGCCATACACATCACTCAAAACCAGGCATTAACATGATTCAGCCAAAGCCTGACCCTTTCGAAAAAAGACAAGCCCTCCACCATAACAACAACTTTTTCCTCTACGGAATAACTTTTTCCCAGCTCATCAAGGTAAACAAAGCTTATTATAAAAACATTCTCATTAGGCTTCAAGTCCCTGGCGCGGAAGACGAAGCGGAAATCCTGGTAGTCATCAAGCCTTTCCACGGAGAACTCCTCCCCGAAAAATGGATGAGATATGGTAACAGACAAATTCCTTGGAACCGCCAATGAATTTCTTTCAGCCCGGAATTCAACGAACCCCGAATCCTTGAAAGACAACGGTGAACTGGCAGATACCCCTACATCGATACTTGCAGCATCCAAAACATTAAAGTCAACGAAAGACCTTGATGTGCCTGAGCTGCTTCGCGCTTCAACCACGAAAACATTATAACCTATGGGAGCAGAGTCCAAGGAAAGAATTACTATTTCTTCGTTATCCAGAAAAATTTCTTTGCATACAAAACTGCCAAGGCAGACCTCTACTGGCTCGGAGACTGGGCTGGAAACAGAGCACTCTACACTCACAGGATTCCCCGCATAAACCGCCCTTTCAACCTGCTCACAATACAACTCTAAGTCGTTGCCAGGAGCATCTTCCAAGAAGAATTGAGTGGTGGATTCCCCAATAATACTCCCACGGCTTGAAGCCCTAAAGCTTTTTTCAACCCTTAAGTTCAAGGCATCGTAGAGCATGACTGGAAACGTATAAATAAAACCTTGCCTTAGTCCCTTAAGCCTTACAACCCAATAAACCTCTTTTTGCTCTCCAGGCCTAAGCAAGACGTTCTTCTCCGGAGCGCTCAACAACTCAAGGTTCTCAGTCCTGGATAACAAGAATTCTTTGGCAACATAGAAATCGTTGTTGTTCTTCAAAGTCCCTATTATTACATTATATGAATCCAGGCTTACTTCATCTGCGAGGAAGCTTAGTGAAGCAGAAACACCTTCTCTTATCATCCTGCCCTCAGTGACAACGTTGCTGTGAATATTCATCAGGCCTGGCACCACGTCAAAGCCACGGCCGCGCCACTCGTAACGCGTATTGTACTTGCTGCCCTCAACGCCTTCTTCCAATTTTATATGGGAAGCATCCACGAATCCAATCTGGCTGTAAGTCGGGTCTACAGGAACCCAGCCGTAGCCAGGAAAATAAACTTCTGCCCAGCCATGGCCTCCCCAATTAAAATCGAATAATTCCGAGTCAGTATACGCAATGCCAGAGACGAACTTCGCAGGGATGCCAAGGGAACGCGCCATAGAAATGAACAAATTTGTTAGTTCAACACAAACACCTCTCCTCTCCTCTAAAACCCATGATGAGGATTTGGTGGCTTCCTCGGACAAAGTACTTAAGCTGTACTCAACATTTTCATTAACCCAGACTGCAAGCCTGAAAACCGCTTCGTACAAGTCATCAGTATCACCTACTATGCTTGAAGCCACACTCCTAATTTCAGGATTAACATCTATTAGGCCTGCAGGCTCAGTGTATTTCACTAAGCCAGGGCTCAAGCTGCTCAGGGGAAAGCCAACTTTTTGGTTTACTTTCACGCGCTCCGCACCAGTCTTCGTCCTGAAATTCAATGAAACAGTTAGATCCCTTAAGTCAGTTATCTCAAAAACAGCTACGCCATCCCCCAATTCCGAGCTAGGATTGGTAGAGATGCTTATGACTTCCTGCCTGTAATCATCCAAAGGAATCCATGAATGATACAATCTCAAGTAACTAAGGCTTGGATTACTAGAAGTTACCACGAATTCAACGCGATTAGAAATCATGGAATCAATAACCAGTTCTTCGGAGTACTGAAAAGCACCTGCTACCGGCAGCAACAATAACGCTAACAAAAAATAAAGCTTCATCGTAAACCAAGAAAAACAATAATATTTAAAACATTCGAATGAAAAAGAAAAGCGGAGATGGCTTCGATAGATGAATTAGCAGAAAAATATGCTGGCGGGGCAAGCTGGCAGGATGTATTGCCACCAATAGCTAATGGTAACCTGCACCCAGGGTACCTGGCGAGAATGCAATACGAAGTGCTTCTAAGAGGCTGCAAGATAAAACAAAGCAGGAACGATAAGGAAGCAATAAGGCACGCGGCAGTAACAATGTATATCTCAAGCATGGTGAACGGCGATGAAAAACTAGCCTTGAAAGCAATAAAGACCGGCCTGGAATACAAGCGCCTCGAAAAACTCGTAAACGAAGTAAAACCACTGGAAGAAAAAGGCATAACAACGAAAGACAAGAAAAAAATTGAGAAACAATACTTGAAAGCACAAGAAAAATACGAGGAAACACTTAGAGAAATAAAACCCGCCAAATACAACTATTAAATAAGAAGATTTAAAAACAAAAATCTAATTCTTACCGAGTAAGCCCGGGTCGCATAGCCTGGTATTGCGCAGGATTGCTATTTACGCTTGTAAGTAAGAAAACCTACAATACCGCAGACATCCTGTCCCTCTGGGATCGTGGGTTCAAATCCCACCCCGGGCGCCTTATTTTATCTATTACCAAGATATTTCATCTGTAGAATGCTTGGGAACAAGGTTCTTCAGCAGGTTTTTCCAGTCAACACTTTTTCGTGTTTTAAGGAAGCTTTTTATATAACAATAGCTTATGGTGTATCCTGCCCACAAAGGGTATTTTCCTGTGCCGAAGAACAATTCGTTGTATAATTTACCGCTAGGCTTGTCAAGGTAAGGCTTTACCTCGTAGAATATCTTGTGCGCGCTTTCTTTGGTTATAGCTTTTGAGAACTTGCTCGGATTCCCAGTTATTTTTTCAACGAAGTTCTCAGCTATTCCTTCGAATGCCAGTGTTTCCCGTAAACTCCTTATTTTTTTGTGGTTAAGCGTTATTGCATGCGCTGCTTCATGGATCAACGTCTTTTCCAAAGCTCTTTCAAAACCTTTTTTCTTGTTTATAAATAATTGTATCGTGTTTTTCCAGGGCGTGAACCCTGAAACGCCATTCATCTTATTTTTTACAAAAACATCGTTGGTTGGGAAGATGAACAAGTAAATTTTTTTATCCAGATAATAAGATATTTTTCTTAACGTCTTCGCTGCAAGCCTTATTACTTCTTTATTATCAAGATACATTTGTTCAGAGCCATTTTTTTGAATCATTGTATTCAAAAGAAATTTTTTTAGGTCAACTTTTTTCCTGAAACCTGCGTAGCCAATAGAACTAATCCTTGAGATTTCACGAAGAATTTCTTGTGATGATTTCGCATCCGCAAAATAATAAATCCTTGCTATAATCCTACCATTCTTCTCAACATCTTTTTCTATCATCTGAA
>PWWA01000023.1 GCA_003562145.1 Candidatus Woesearchaeota archaeon
CCGCCTCCCTGACCACAGCATCCTCCAAAGATTCCCCGTTCCTCACACGCCCACCAGGCATTTCAAACTCTTTATTCGGCTTCATCAAGGCCAGAAACTCAAACGAATTGTAAGGAACTAGCAACCTAACAGAGTACCTCCTAATGCCCTTATCATGGGCTTCAGCCTTCAACCTCCAATAAGGATCGCCTTCCAAAGAAACACTCACCCCCAAAACCAAGAAACGGGAACGAAAAAGCACTTAAAAGATTTATGGAACAAAAAAAAAGTTATAGCTTCCTATTAAACGCCTTAATAAAGCCCTTAAAAGAATCACGCCCAGACTCCTCAGGGAAGCGAGTATCCGCACCATAAAAATCCAGCCCTTTCCAAGAATCATCAACCCAGTCCTTAGCCATACCACGAAGCAAGGACTTCTTAGCAGGCCTAAAATTAGCATAAATAGCATAATCCGTTCCGTTATCCGCCTTAAGCGAGGCAAGCATCCTGTTATTAGGCATGTTTAGGACGCGGACTTCCCCAAAGCAATGCCCTAAGTCATTATTTGACACATAGTATTTTCCGGACTTGCCAAGGAAGCCCTTCCTTTCGAAACGCTTCAGGTTCTCAGCAAACAAATTATTGAAGTAGAGCATTGTCGTATCAAAAGAAATTTTTTCATGCTTATAAGCCCTCCTCTGCACGCTGTATTCAAGGCCAAAAATATAGCTTGTCCTAGACATCTCAAAATCCGAAAAACCATATTCTTTTTCCTCATAAAATTTCTCCCTTAACTTTTCAATTGTATCTTCATTCATAGAACCATAGACATCGTGCGGCTCATGCTTCTTCCCGAAAACAAGGCCTGCGCTCTCAATATAGTTTTTGACTTTGTCAGCCGCAACATGAATCGAAGCAGACAACTGCGACAAGCCAATATCTTTCGCTAAAGGATTCTTTTCCAACTCAACTTTTCTATGCAAGAAACGAGTAACAGGGTTAGCATCAACTAATTCAGAGAACGATTCAAGCATCACATCCGGGTAGAAAAGCCTGGCCTTATAATCGCCGATTACCTGCCGTTTCCCCTTAACCTGCAAGCCCAATAATTCCTCGGGGGAAAGCCTGTCCCTAAGCCTGTTCACCAAGACCTTGAAACTCCTGTCATGCCTGAACGCGTAAGTATTCATCTTCAGGAAATAGCCCCTGTTAACTGATTCATAAAAATTTTCGACGGGGTTAGAAGAAAAAACGGAGTCCAAAGGCTTATTAGTGGCGAGGCTTTCAATTATTGCGTAAGGCAGCAAATCTTTAAAGACCTTCCATGAAGTATGCCCGTCCATCGCGGTGTAATTAAGGACTTCATACAAATCATCCGCTTTGCCTGACACGGCTTTCTCGTTGAGCTCTTCATGGCCCATCTTATCCGTCCCGCTAAAAGTCGCCAGCTTATGGTCTAATTGCAGGCCTGACCTGGACCTTATGAAGTGATATGTGTCAAACAAAGCGTTTTGCTTAACACCCCATAGTTCTTTTGCAGAATATTTTTTCTTAACACATTTTATCGTTGCATGCTTTTCCTTGCTAATCTTTCCTTCTCTAAACAGCTTGTTTTCATCATTGTATTTCTTAAGCTTTTCATGGTCGAAACCCTTAAAGAAGTGCCCTGCTACGTACTCATATTCTTTTGCATCCCTGGAAATGGCAGCCCTTAATTCTATGTCGTCTTCAACTACTACGAGTTCAGCGCCTTTCCACTTCTTCTTTTCTAGTTTTGCCAAGCCGAATTTTTCTTCCAAATATTTTTTTGTCACATACATTTTGTGCTCTGATAAGGATTTTAGTACTGCCATGTTTATTTCTTCCTCTCTAGGGTCGTCGTCTTCAAAGTGGATTGTTTCTATGTCTACAGCACAAGTATTGTTAAGGAAAAACTGCTCCGCGCTTGAAACAATGTCTTCAATACCCTCCGTGTAAGGGTAAATATCTTTGTTAACCTGCTCTTCCAAGCTTTTTTCAGGGTTAAAAGGGAGGTGTGCAGGAAAAAAGTTTCTTAATTGCTGAGTCGGGCTGTTAAGGCTTAGCAGGTCAGGATCATTCTTTACGGCATCAATCCGGTCATAGCCCTCTTTTTGTTTCATGCCGTATTCCCCTAGTACAGATGAATATTTCTTGCTTGAAAGGGCTTGGACAAAGAAAACCTTTTTCCTTTCCTTTGTTATTTTCTCGCTTATCCTCAGCTGCTCAACCCCTTGCTTTATGCCGGGAACCTTTTTGATTTCTTCGTAGAGCTGCCTGGCCTGCTCTTCCAAGCTGAATTCTTCGGACCTGTACTTTTGTATCCTGAAAAACCTTCCTAATTCAGACTTGTTCACGTGCATAAGCTGTTCCCTTGTAACGTTTAATTGTATGAATCTCTTATTAGTATTGATGATAATATCTTCGCTTGGAACGATGCCTGAGAGCTTTTCCTTGAAGTAAGCATGGTTTTGCCTGAGCCGCTCCTCGAGCTCTTCGCGTGGTACGTCCTTGGCTATCGCGTTAGTCCTCGCCATATATTGCTTTTCAAGGCTTGTTATGAATAATGGCTTTGTCTTTTCCTCGTCTAAGTAGAATTCGAGTTTTTTTCTTTCATGCCTCGGCCCGATGTGGTGCACTATGAAGGATTCGGTAGGCGCATACATCTTGATGTCTTCAGGCAGTTCTTCCACAGATTTTTTCTTTCCGTAAGGCTTTGTTTCGAAGTGCATGCCCGGAAAAGCTTTCCTAAGCTCTTCTAATATTGCCTGGGGAGTGTAGTTGTGCTTTTCAGGAACTACTTCCCTTGACGGCGTTACATGGCTTTTCTTACCAGTAAATTCGTGTACATTGCAGTTTTCGTCGTAGGCTCTTATTATTACGTCTTCCTGTTTCCCAACTGCTTTCTTCTTGCTCGGAATTACGTCTAATACGCGAAACATAGTGTTGGTAAGATACCACTATTAAAAAAACTATTGTTTTTTAACCATTAAAGAGTAGTTAATAGTTTTTTTCCATGTCTTTGTAGAAATCCTTCCAGTCAGGAATATTGTTAATGCTAAGCTCAGGCATGCTACTGCCCGCCGTATAAATAGTCACATTTCCATTCCCAAACAACTTATTCAAAAAACCCCTTGAAGAGCTAATATGATCAAACCGGTTGTAAAGAACAGTCATTTTCTTCCTAAAAAAAACGCCGGACATCCTTTCCACCCTAGCAGGCCTAACATGATACGAAATCCTATTAACAACAATAATGGTTGCAGCAAGAGTAAAAGGAAGCAAAAGCAAAAACGGAAAAAATATTATTGAAACAACAACCAAAGGAAACACATAGTTCTTCTTAGAAGGCCTCGAAAGCCTCAACTCACCAGAAAACGGGTTCTTCACACCAGAAAGATCCTGCTTCAAGCCAAGCAAAGGATGGCTCAACAACAAATCATCCACAAAATCATGCAAAACACCAACCTTTTCAAGAAAATCAACGCTAAACTCAACAGAAGCCTTAGACTGCCGGCCCTGCTGGTCCGCAACCAACACCTCACCAGCAACATTAAACCTAACAGAGCCAAGAACAGAAAAAGGATACCTAACAGAAACCAAATCCTTCACATTCTGATAAAGCGCGTAAGTCCTCCTAGTAAACAAAATACCCCTAGTATAAAAGACGTAGCTCTCAAAAAACCTTAAGCGCACAGTCCTATAAAACAAATAACCATACACAAAAGCACCGACATAAAAAATAGCTATCAGCAAAGAAACAAGGAAAGCCACAGGAAAAAACAAGCCAACCAAAGCAAAAGCCAGGAAAACAACAAAAGAGGGCACAGACATGAAAAGATTCGCCTTAAGCATCTCCAACAAAGAAAAACTTGACCTGTGCTCAGACAAAACTTTTTCCCTGCCAATATTTAGCGAGCCCAGAATGTCCTCAACCAAACCCTTCTTTTTAAGAACATTAGAAAACTTAATGCTCGTGCTCGAGCCAATAGAATTAAACTCGAAAGAAACCGTGCCGAAAAACCTGTCAATAAAACTTTCCTTAACCGTAACACAAGTAACCTTGTCATTCGTAAACTCCTTGTTCCTAGCAGTCAAAAAACTAAAATCCTCCTCAACACTATTCTGGTTAACCCTATACTTAGTAAAAGAAACCTTAACAAACAAAGGAACAGCAGCCACAAGAAAAATAATTAGTGCGCCCAAAAAAACGAAAGGAATCACGAAAAAAACTGCGCCGGCAAAAAAACCTACCGCCAAAAAAATAATGGCTAATAATAATGTAAAAAAAGCCACCAGGAAAACCACTGGGAGAATAGTCCTCCTCATATCCATCCCCAAAGAAAACAAGTGCTTTTTAGGGATTGCTTTCTTGGCCAGCCCCGAGCCAGTCTTCGCAACTTCCTCAACCACTTTCTCTTTTAGCATAAGGGAAGGAGTCTTCCTTATCAATTCATCCAGATTCTTCTTGAACAGCTTCCCATTCCCCATATTAGAAAAAACAATGTTGTTCTGCGAGCCCTGGCTGCTAATAACAACATCATACA
>PWWA01000106.1 GCA_003562145.1 Candidatus Woesearchaeota archaeon
TTCAAATTCCAACGAGTTTATCCATTGGATGACTGGCTTAACATTGTTATTGTAAGCGGAATGCTTAATCGCCTCAATAACTGAAATATAAGAATCTTCCAGTGTAAAATTTCCGCTATTAAAATATTTTCCAATAACCCCAATTCTAACTTCTTTCCCGCCATTCCTCGCTTTTTCTGCTAATGCTTTCCAATCAAGAAACTTTTTCCCAAGAGGCTTAGGGATTTCACTGAAAGACTTCACAACCAATTCATCAAAGTCCTGGCCCTGCAACAACAAGGGGACATCGTAAATGCTGTCCAAGTCCTGGCAGCTAATAACATGCTCTTTTTTTACGTTGCCAAAAACAGAGATTTTTTCCCTGCGAATATCATCAATAGGCTCATCAGACCTCGCAATCACGAAATCAGCTTGTATCCCATTAGAGTTTAAGGCACGAAGAGAATGCTGCGCAGGCTTGCTCTTCATCTCACCCGCAGTCCTAGGAATCGGAAGATAGGTTACATGAACGAATATCATAGGCTCTCCTTCCAAGCGCATAGTCCTCACAGCTTCAAGGAATAATACGTTTTGGTAATCACCAATAGTACCTCCAATCTCCACAATTACATAATCCGCTTGTGTGTCCTGAGCAGCTTTTTTTAAGCGGCGCTGCACCTCCAACGGAATATGAGGAATGACTTCAACGCATTTCCCATCATATTCGAGGTTGCGCTCTCTCTTAATAACTTCCAAGTAAACTTGGCCAGTGGTAATATTATGATTCTTAGGAATGTTTTCATCCAGGAAACGCTCATAATTACCAATATCCTGGTCTGTTTCACCACCATCAAAAGTAACAAATACTTCTCCGTGCTCAGTAGGACGCATCGTGCCAGCATCCACGTTTATGTAAGGGTCTATTTTTACTGCGGTGACTTTGTACCCTCGCATCTTGAGAAGAGCACCGAGGGAACCAGCAACTATGCCTTTTCCCAAGGTAGAGATAACCCCGCCTGTAACAACAATCCATTTAGCTGTTTTTTCAGGCATGGAATTTTAAGCCTTGGCCGAATTATATAAATATTATTATAATGAAAGGGCTATTTTCCAAGAAACGTTTTTAGTTCGTCCAGCTTTTCCCTTGCCGCCAGTTCCCCTGCCCTTATTATGCTCTTTTCGTTCCTGAAATCAAGAATCCTTCTTTCGCCGAGAACAGGCTTGATCACCATAAATTCAATATCTTTTCTTTTCCTACGCTTCTTGGCATAAATAGATTGAGTGGTATACACTGCTTTCAGGATTATTTCGGTTAAGGTGCTGCGCTCATCCACATCCTTAAGATCCGGGGAAACATTAACGCCTATTACGGTTCTGCCCTTTCTGGCAAGTTCTAAAGGCAAAGAGTTTATTATGCCTGCGTCTATAAGAAAAACACCGTTCTTATTGAAAGGCTTTAGAAGGCCTGGAAGGCTTATTGAAGGTATAACTCCTTCTTCTATAGGGCCGCTGCTTATCTTTACTTGCTTCCCGTTGTTCACATCCAGGGCAGTTACGGTTAAAGGAATTTTTAGCTCTTCAAAGGTCTTCGCGCTCACATGCGATTTGAGAAAAGCTTTTATTTTATTACTGTCCAGTATGTTGCCTTGGTAGAATTTTAGCTGGAAGAAACCTAATAAGCTGGTTTTATACACTATTTGTTCTAGTTCCAACGCGGTTTTTCCATCAGCGTACAAAGCGCCTATTAGCGCACCCATGCTTGAGCCAATTATCCTTTGCGGGCGCACTCCTAGCTCCTCGAGAACTTTTATAACTCCGATATGGGCTAAGCCACGAGCACCCCCTGATCCAAGGACGAGAGTTATTTTTTTTTCCATGAACCATTATGCTAAAATGACTAATTTTAAAAATTCTTCGGGTTTCCCATGCTTTTATGAACGGGAGAGGTGTAGGCGCGGTAACCATACTTGTACTGATAAACATATTTATGTTCTTAATACAAATAACTGCTGGCAATTGGTTCACGGAGATGTTTATGCTCGTGCAGGGAAGCTTGTTTTCGGAGCCGTGGAGGATTATAACGAGTATGTTCCTGCATGGCAGCCCGGTTCATTTGCTTTTTAACATGTATGTATTGTTCATGTTCGGAAGCCTGGTAGAGGCAAAGATAGGCACAAAAAGGTTTTTAGGGGTTTATTTCGCTGCTGGAATCCTCGCTGGCGTTATCGGCTCTTTTATTTACCCTGCGGCGCTTGGAGCAAGCGGGGCAGTTATGGGCTTGATAGGGATTATTATCCTCCTGATGCCTAACTTACAGGTTTTGTTGTTCTTCTTTATACCAATGACTATGAGAACCCTAGGAATATTTATAGTTTTAATAGATGTTATGGGCTTGCTTGGCTACGGCTTGTTCGGACCAAATATTGCACATGCAGCACATTTAGCAGGACTAATAGTAGGCCTCGCTTATGCGAAGCACTTGCTTGGAAAAAAGCGGGAGTTCACAGAGAGATTCACAATTCACGTTGACAAAAGAAAAAAGAAGAAAAAGGACGGCATACAGCTTGATGATGAAGAAATAGAGAATTATATTAAATACGGCCGCCTGTAAATTCTTAGGGGAAACTTTTATAAAAGCCTCCCGAGTACTATGACGACGGGGGTAGATAAAAAATGAGTGAAGTGAAGAAAGGAAGCAAAGTCAAGGTCCATTACGAAGGAAAATTAGAGGACGGGACCACGTTTGACAGCTCTAAGGACAGGGAGCCGTTAGAGTTCGAAGCAGGGTCAGGAATGGTTATTAAGGGCTTTGATAACGCTGTTATAGGCATGAAAAAGGGAGAGGAGAAAGAGTTCAAGATTAAGAGCGAAGATGCTTATGGTGGGAGGAAAAATGATTTGCTCAGGGAAGTGCCTAAGGAGAAGCTTGGCGGAATAGATGCCAAGAAGGGTATGGTTTTGCAGATGCAAACGCCTGACGGGCAAGCCTTGCCGGTGATGGTTAGCGAGGTCAAGAAGGATTCTGTGATGATAGATTTTAACCATCCTTTGGCTGGGAAAGACCTTGTCTTTAATGTTAAGGTAGAAGAAATACAATAAGTATTTTTATTGTTCTTTTTTTTATTAAAATTTGTCTACGCCTAAGTCCATTATTGAGCTCTTGGAGGCGCTAAGCATTTCTTTGGTTTTCGCGTCTATCTTTAGGTTTATTATGCTGAAGCTCCTTGTTATCAGGGTTATATTCCAGAGTTGCTTGTGGAGGTGCTGTAGTATGGCAATTATTTTTATTATTTGCTCGGAGGTATGGTTTTTCTTCCTGTACTGCTCTGCCAGGCTTGTGATTTCCTTGTAAGTTGTTTCTACTTTTCCTAAGTCAAGCTTTTTTATTGTTGTGCCTTCTTTTTTGAATGCTTCATCTTCAGGATGCCTCTTCACAGGGTTCGTGGTGAAAGTCGTTATTTTGTCTGTTTCCTTGTTGTAGAACCCGAATTCCCAGCCGTCTTTCTTGCTGGCTTCAGTTATAATTGCTGCGTGTGTCAGGTAGGACTTTTTTTCGTTTTTCAGGAAGCTCTTGTATTCTTCTGAAGAAAGCAGGTTTTCATAGGCTTTTTTTATTTCCATTTTTTCTTCTCTATTTTGACCTCGTCAATTTTTGAGCCATCCGTTTTTGTTATAGTAATTATTATTCCTTGGCTTTTAAGGTTGTATGTTGTGCCTGTCTTAATGGGTTTGTTCTTTTCTTTTAAGTATTTTTGTATTGTTACAAAGTCCTTTATTACTGGGAACTTTGTATGGATAGTTTTGTTTAGTGTTCTTAGGTAAGTTATGCCTTGAACAATGTATTCGTTTTGTGATTTTTCTTTTATTAACGAGTCAACGTAGTCAGATTCGTCGAATATTTCGCCTACTAATTCCTCAAGTATATCTTCCATAGTTATTATTCCTATAGCTCGCCCGTTTTTTATTATAACTGCTAGGTGCACGTTTTTTAAGCGCATTTCCTTTAATGCTTTGTCAGCTTTCTCGTCTTTTTCAAGATATAATGTTGGTGTCATAAAGTGCTTTAGCTTATCATCTTTCTTGTGGTGGAGCATTACTATCAAGTCACTGGCGTGCACTATCCCCCTAATATTGCTAAGATTTTTTTCGTATATTGGAATTCTTGAGTACTTTTCTTTTATTATCTTGCTAACACATTCTTTTATAGGTGTGTCCCATTCAAGGGCAAACACTTCTTTTAGAGGAGTCATAATTTTGTTTACAGGAATATCATCTAGCTTGAATGCTTTCTCTATAATTTCTTTCTCTTCATGCTTAATAATGCCCTCTTCTTCGCCGATGGTTGCCAAGTATTTTATGTCACGCTCAGTAATCAAAGGGTGCTTTATCTCAGGCCCGATTTTGTTGACCATGTTGCTTATAACCATGAAAACAGATACAACAGGGCTAAGAATAAGCATTAAGTAATAAATTATAGGAGACACAAACAAAGATATCCTTACAGAGTATTTCATAGAGAGAGTCTTCGGGGTAATCTCCCCAAAAGTAAGTATTACAAAA
>PWWA01000051.1 GCA_003562145.1 Candidatus Woesearchaeota archaeon
CGTTTCAACAAGTGGATTCTTGATGAATCAGAAAAGCTCGTAAAGGAAGGTTATGTTGGTCATATTCATTTGACTGATAATTTTGGTTTTGATGATGAGCACTTAACTCCTGGTCAAGGCAATATTCCGATGAAAGAATTTCTTAAGAGGATGCAGGATGCAGGTGTGAAAGACTTGATTGTTGAGCAGGGAAGCTACAATATTGGCAAGGAATTGCCGGATACTCTTGCTTTGATTAACAGCCCCGTTTATGGTGTTGGCAGGGCCCAAAGGTTTAGCAACGTTCGTAACGCGCATTTCGGTTATAATGCTCCAGGTTTTTTCATAGCGGGTGCTTATTCGCCTAGCAATGATTGGAGGCCTTGGACTGAAATCCCGTTAGAGTAGAAAATTATATAAAATGCAAGGCTTAGGTTATTTTAAAAGAGGTGTGGTTTAGCTTGGATTTGTCTATTCACAAAAGGCATCATAGTACTAAAAAGGAATATGCTTCGAGCACGGTTGACCTGGCTTATAGGTTCACCAAGGAAATTCATAAAGAGCTGAAAGACCTTGTTAAGGCAGTAGTATTGTTTGGAAGCGCAGCAAGGAAAAAAGAGGATTCTAACGACATAGACATGCTTCTGCTAGTCGATGATGTTTCCATTAGGCTCACACCCGAGTTAACGCAGGCCTATCGTATCATTGTTGAGAAAACCGTTGCGAAAATTTCTCCTAAGATTCATGTCACTAGCATGAAATTCACGTCTTTCTGGGAGTACATACGTGCAGGTGACCCGGTTGCAATCAATATTTTGCGTGACGGCTACGCCTTGCTTGACACAGGAATTTTTGATCCTTTGCAATTGTTGCTGTATCAGGGCCGTATAAAGCCTAGTGGTGAAGCGCTTTGGGCGTATTTCAACAGAGCGCCGAGGAGCTTGCAGGCATCCAGGGTTAGGATACTTGAAGCCTGTATTGACTTGTACTGGGCAGTTATTGATGCTGCGCATGCTGCGTTGATGAGCATTAACGAAGTCCCGCCGAGCCCGGAGCACGTCGCTAACATGCTTGAGGAAAAGCTTGTGAAGACAAGGCTTATCGACAAGAAACTCCCGGATACTATGAGGAAGTTTTATAATCTGAGCAAGGCTATTATTAATAAAGAGAAAAAGCTTGTTTCTGGTCCTGAGTACGATAAATTGTTCTCTGAGGCAAAACTTTTTGTTGAGGCTATGGAGAAATTCATTAAGAAATAGCTATTTCTTTTTCTTCGATGTTTTTTTGTTCATGTCCTTCTGGAATATGAATATGTATAGTATTTCCAGTATTCCAACTGTGTTTACTATTAGCATCACGATAAACCATGCAAGCTGGTTATTTCTTCCCGCTCGCCACAACGCGATTCCTTTCCACACCATGGACCATATTATTAGTATAAAAAAGACAATTATTCCTATTGTTGTTACCATTAGGTTTTCAAGTGCCATTAATCGTGTTACATGCAAACTAATTTAAATATTCTTCTATTTTTTACTTTTCATGGAGTATTTTGATCGTTCAAAGAAGTCGGTGCTTGAAAAATTGTTTAAGCCTGATAAGTCGAGGAAAGGAGACGTGGATGAATTAGGAGTACCTGTTATTAATGCCTTGAACGAAAAAAATGATTTTTACACTACAAGCAGCTGCAGTGGCAGGATTTGTTTGTTCTACGAATCCATTTCTGGGAAGAAGCATGATTCTGGATGGTTATTTGTGAAGCACAACATTGTTTCCTTAAATGAATTAAGGGTGCCTCTGGAAAATCTTCCTAGTGAAACCGTTTGGTTTAGGTGTGAAGCGCCTATTTTCCATGTTGCTTGCCGTGACTTGGAATCTGCTAATAAATTATTAGATGTTTGCAGGTCTCTTGGTTTTAAGCGCTCAGGTATTATTGGCAATAGCAGGAGAAAATTGGTTGAGATTATTTTTAATGACAAAATGGATGTTCCTGTTGCTTCAAAAGGCGTCCTTCTTGTTGACGAGAAATTCCTTGGTTTTCTTGTTTGTAAGGCGAATGAAAAGCTTAGGAAGAACTTGGTTCTATTAAAAAAATTTGAAAAAGAAATAAAAAAAAATATTTAGGCTTTATTTCCTTGCCATTAACACCATTAGTATTACAACTACTATTAATAGTATTAATACTAGTGCTCCTAGCAAGACTATGTATGCGTCTCCCTGCAAGCCTAGGAATCCTCTTTCGCCTGCTGTCCTATCCACCGGTGTTCCTGGTATAATTGTCGTATCATCAATTGGTGGCGGTGTTGGTGTTGGCGTTGGTGGTTGCTCGTCTACTGGGCATGCTTCAACAGTAAAAGTTAATAGTTCTGTGTCCGTTGAGCTTCCAGTTCTTAATGGGTACGCATCTATTTGCAGGTAGTACACTCCTGCTTCAAGGTTTGCTGGAACTTGTATTCTCCTATTGATATTCCTTGTTTCTCCTTCGTATATTTCTATATCCCTATGCCATTCCAGGAAGTCTACATCTAAGATGTCATACCTTAGCATTGCAGTATCAGTATCCCTTGTTCCGAGGTTCCTGATTTCAACATCTACATTTATTATTCTTTCATCGCATCTCAAGATTGTGGGGCTCATCCTCGTATCAAGGATTCTTATATCCCTAGTTCTTGTTTCAAGGTCTAAGCTGATAAACCATGTTTCCCCGTGCCTGGCGTTGTTCTCATCGATTCCTGTTACCATTAAGTCTATGTAGAAGGGCGCATCGAACGGGTCAACTTCCCTTGGGTCTATTGTAAACCTTACGACCAAGTCTGCTGTCCTTCCCCTTCTAAGCCTTGATATGAAGTCATCCAGGCCATCGGCATCCCATAAGTCATCACTAAAGGTTTCTAGCTCGATATCTTCTATGTCCATGGTTTCATCAAAGGTGTTCTTAACCTTAACCCTTACTTCGATTTCATCTCCTAATTGTGCATTTCTGCTGACTGAGCCTGGGCTTGTAAGCCTTTCCCTTCTTCCTCCAATCCTTACTTCAATTTCTTCTATTACGAGGTTGTTCTGGACTTCAAGGCTTACCGTTCTGTCAAGGGTTCTTTGCTCTCCTTGGCTTGTCCCTGTTAGCCTTATCATTCCTAGATCTCTTTGTCCTGCATCCTCATTTTTTGGCACGTAGATTGTTGCGTACGCTGTTACGCTTCCACCTGCAGGTATTGTTGTAGCAGGTATTTGCAACGAGAAATTATATCTTTCGTGTACGCCTATTACTTCTCCTTGGAGGCCTGTTATGTCATAAGAGCCTGTGTTGCTTATTTCCCATGGTTGTGATAGTATGAATTGGTCTCTTTTTTGTGTGGTTGAGCCAAGCCTTAAGTGGTCTGCGCTTATCTGTGATGGGTCTGCTGTTACTGTTATTTCGTATGCTTGGTATCCTGTCGTGTTTCCATCGGTTGCGGATACGTTCACGGGAAACGTCCCTGCTTGTCCAGGCGTCCACGTTATTAGGCCTGTGTCGCCGCCTATTGTCATGCCGCTAGGGTTTTGCACTAACGAATACGTTAATGGGTCGCCATGTGGGCTTGTGGCTGTTACCTGGTATTCGTATGGCATGTTCATCGTAGCGCTGGTTACTGGCTGGCTCGTTATAGTTACGTCCTCTGCCAGTGCTTGCTGTACCGTTACCAGTAGCATTGCCATTGCTATGATTGCAAGTATTGTTTTGCTTTTCATTTTTGGTGTACCCCCCAAATATTTTTTTTTGTTGTATTATAACCCAAAAATTTGTTGTTGCTACACATTAGTGAGAAACTATTTATAAATTTTGTGGTGTTGTCGGCGTTATTTGGCCGTATTAAGACTGCTTAGAAACCCATAGGATTAATTTACTTAAATAAATTGCTGAAGATAAAAAGAGATTCAACCTTTATATTTAAACATAGAGCTAAGGTCTACCTTTGACTCTTCCATGTGCGAAACGTCTTTCTTCGGCTTTTCCTTCTCTACTGGAACTTCTTTGGTCGTTTCGGGTGGCTCCTCAAGTTCTTCCTTTTCCTCCGGAAGTTTTGGCTGTTCAGATACTTCTTCTTTTGATTGTTTTTCAGAACCCATGATATCTTGGACGATGAATTCGTCTTCATTGCCTTCTGATTCAAGTGTTTCCCGTGCTGGTTCAGGCTTTTCTTCAAGTGTTTCCTCAGCCACAGGTGCTTCTTCCTTGACTGCTTCTGTTAAAGTCTTTTCTTCAGTATTTGAAGGTGTTGCCTTTGAGCTGGTCTTTGCCATATTGTACGCCATCCTTATGGCTTCGGTTTCAGAGGCTGCAAGCCCTGAACTCTTCAGTGTTTCAGCTAGCTTCCTAACATTATTTTCAGGTATGTCTTTTATTGATTTCATTTATCCCACCAAAAAAATTTTTTGTACAAAAAAATATTTCTGTATACAAAAGCTTACACATAGGGATACTATTTAAATTTTTTGATTCTAGTTTTTAAAACTAGGCCAAGGAATA
>PWWA01000004.1 GCA_003562145.1 Candidatus Woesearchaeota archaeon
CTTATAATTTTTCGCGTTATCAAGCCGTTTAAATCATTACTGATGGATCGTTATTTCTTTGATTATTACTACAAAGGAATTAGGACAAAAATCAGGGGTTAGCCAGCAGTCCGCCAGCTACATCATAAACAATCTAACATCAAAAAACATTATCCGAAACTACCAAACAATAATTGACCCAGCTAAATTCGGATTAATTAATATATTAGTTTTATATAACTACCTGAACTTTAACAAAAAAGAAACAGATGAGGTAAAGAATGTATTAGAAAAAAATCCTTACATTATAGCAGTTGAAGAAACCTCGCAAGGCGCAGATTTACTCGCTGAATTCTGCGTTCCTAACCTCTCACTATTCAACAAGCAAAGCACAGAGATACTTTCGAAATATAAGTCAATCATAAGGCTCGCAGACACATTCGTTGTAATCGTAAAGCATATCTACGAAAAAAAGTACCTCGTAAGAACAAGTGTTTATGACGAAATAATTATCTCAGGTGATAGAGACGTGTCTAACCTTAACGAAACACAGCACAAATTGCTGGAAATACTAAGGGACAACGCGAAGACCCCTATCACTACAATTGCTGGAAAGTTAGGTCTTGATCCAAAAACGCTTTTAAACGTGAAGAAACAGCTAGAAAACAAGAAAATAATTAGGAAATACACCGCTCTTTTTGACCATCAAAAGCTTGGGATAAACAGGACCTTGCTCTTATTAGAGCTAGACTACGAGGAACAAAATAACATCGACCGCCTAATTGAATTTACAAAGCAACATAAAAATGTTGTAGAAGCAGCAAAGCTTATAGGAAAATACAGTATTTCGCTAATAATAGAAGATACAAAGATAAGCAAAGAACCAATAAAAGACATAAGAAAGAATTTTAACATAACCAACTACGCGATACTTGAGTCTGATGGCTTGGTAACACAGAAATACGTTCCTGATAGTGTATTCAAATAATTTTTTAAACGAAATCTTTCTCCTTACAAAAAATGAAGCTCTTATTATTCGTGGATACGCATGGAGATCTGGAAGCCATGGAACTCATCAAGGCTAAAGCTAGTCTGGTGGATGCTGTGCTCTGCGCCGGCGATATAACTATATGGGGCAACAATATTGGGAGGATGATAAGGTTCCTAGATTCTTTGGGTAAGCCTATTTTCATTGTTCATGGAAACCACGAAACAAAAGACGAAATGCTTAAGGCCTGCAAGGACAGGAAGAACGTAAAATTCATTCACGAACAGGTTGTTTCTTTTAAAGGACTGAAAATCATTGGGTTTGGCGGCGGGGGATTCTCTAGCAGGAGCCAGAAATTCGAGTCTTGGTCAAAAGAATTACTTAAAGAAAGCCATGAAAACTCTATTTTGTTAACCCATACCCCTCCTTTTAACACTAAGCTGGATGTTGTTTGGGATGCTAATCACGCGGGGAACAAGTCTTTTGCGGAGTTCATAGAGAAAACAAGGCCTTTGCTAGTGGTTTCAGGGCACATACATGAAACATGGGGAGAAACGGACAGGATAGGAAGGACGATAATTATTAATCCAGGCCCAGAAGGAATAGTTGTAGAAGTCTAGCATCTATCTTAGTCTTGCTTTGTGTCTTCTTTCCAGAATTCAAGTTCTTCCGTGTTCTCATTCACAAAAACTTTTTCCTGCTCCGCTTTTTTCTTTGCTTCAACTTCTTCCCGTATCTTCCTGCCGCTTAAGCCCACTTGCAGAGTTTTTGCAAGGTAATCCATAGCGGTAAACTCATTTCCCGAGTTTACTAGTTCGTGGTACTTGGGGAAATCTATCCACGTATTCCATGAACCATTTTGCTTAAACTTTTTCTTTGCGACCATTACCACCCTTGAAGGTATGTGCTCCGACACGATTTCATAATCCGGAAGGTATTCCATTAATCTCTTTGTGAAATCAACAATTTCTTCGTGCCACGGCATATTCTCCTTCTTCAGCCTGCCTTTAGAAGCCCCGACAAACATGTAAGCTTTCACTTCTAGGAAGTCAGGGTTTCCCCGCTTTATCAGCAAAGCATAATTCTCGGGCTCAACATCATTCATCCCCTTTACTATTGTCAACCTTATGCACGTCCTATGTTTTTTTCCTGCCATGTAATCCAGGCTCAATAATAGTTTTTCCCAGTAGTCTTTGAACAACGGCGCATCAACCTTTCTTAGCAGTTCTTTGTTTGGCGCGTCAAGGCTGATGTACAGTTGCGTGACAGGTTTCAGGTCCCGTATCTGATCTGGGTACTGCGCGTTTGTAACCAAAAAAGTAGATATCATTTCTTTATTGAACAAGTCCAATAATTCGTTTATCCTTGGATATATGATTGGCTCTCCTGTCAATGACAATGCTACGTGCTTAACCTCTTTGGACTTGTTAAAAAGCGATTTATTGGCATTGGGATTTCCCTTAAAGCCTACAAGCAAGTCGTGGTGCGCTTTCACGCTGCCTTTAAGTATCATTTCAGGGTCATCAGTTTCCCACTTCCATTCTTTTCCAACCGGAGCTTTATAGTCTCGCCAGCAAAACGTGCACCTATTAGCGCAACTAATGCTAGTGGTCATTTGCAGGCATTGGTGGCTCATTATCCCGTAGAACTTAAGCTTGTAGCAGCCGCCTTCACCTTTCACCATTTTCTTCGTCCAGCCACATGTTTTGACTGCGCTATGGCTTCCTATGACTCTGTACTGCTGTTTCTCTAAGACCTTTTTGGCTGTCTCGGTCAGCATTTGCGGGGTAACCGGTTCCATTCAGCATGGGATTAATGGGTTATTAAAAAAAGTTTTGTATAAACATTTTTAAAAAGAAGCCTTTTTACGAAGAAATATGTTAGGAATCCTCAAGAAGAAAACAAAGGTAATACTAGATACGAATTTCTTGATAATCCCGGGTGAGTTCGGGATAGATATATTCTCTGAAATCCAGCGAATCATGGAGGAGCCCTACGAAATCTGTGTTTTGGATAAGACTTTGGAAGAATTACAGGCAATTATAAACCGCTCTAAGGGCAAAGAAGGCTTCAACGCCAAGCTAGGGTTCATAATGGCAAAACAAAAAAGCTTAAAAACCATTAAGAGTTCCGCTCACGAATACACAGACAAAGCCATAGTTGAATTTGCCCGGAAGAACCCGGATAAAGTCATCGTGGCCACGCAGGACAAAGAGCTTAAGAAAGCCCTTCAAAAGGTTCCTGTGAGGATAATAGTCTTAAAGCAAAAAAAATATTTGTTGTTGGGGTGAAAAAACCTTGTTTTACAAAGCCATAGTAAAAGATTACATAAGGATTCCTCCGGATAAGTTCAAGGAGAAACTCGAAGATGCCATGATTCAAGAGATAAAGCATAAGTACGAGGGTCACATTTCCAAGGACCTTGGAACGGTCATAGACGTATCAGGAGTTAAGGACATCAAGGACGGGATAATTATTCCTGGTGATGGTGCTACTTTTTATGAAACCGAGTTCGAGTTAATCACATTCATACCTGAATTGCAGGAAGTCATCCTTGGGTCTGTGAAGGACATCGCGGATTTTGGTGCCTTCCTCAGCATGGGCCCAAACGAGGGCATGATCCATATAAGCCAGACGATGAACGATTTTGTGAGCTTCAGCAAGGACAAAACTTTGCTGGGAAAGGACTCTAAGAGGGTACTGAAAGTTGGTGATAGTTGCAGGGCGAGAATAATATCAGTATCATACAAGGACGTTACAAGCCCAAGGATTGGCTTAACGATGCGCCAGGACGGATTGGGCAAGCTTGAATGGGTGGAAATGGACTTGGACAAAAGCAATAAGGGTGGCGCTAAACCTATTGCTGCCAAGAGAAAAGTTGCCAAGAAAAAAGCGTGATAGGTGTTAAGAATGGGTGTTAAAAGAGAAGTTTGCAAGAAAACCAAGAAATTCCTGGATGACCCTAATTTTAAGGATTTCAAGCCCCCGGCAGGTACTACGACGAATTGGCAGGGCAGGATTTTTATTGTTAACCCTGAAAAATCTGATATTGCCAAGATTATGGGTTTGGAAGAAAAAGGGGAGTACGCGATAAAAGTGAGATGAACAATGGAGCTAAAGATTGAATCACAAGAAAAAAGTGTTTTGCCAAGGCAAGAAATTACAGCAACAGTTTCCTTTGGGCAGGTTACGCCTTCAAGGAAAGAATTGAAGAAAGCATTGGCTAAGAAAGCCGGCGTAAAAGAAGAACTTATCATAGTCAGGAATGTTTACACTGAATACGGGGAAAGGAAAGCCTTTGTGAAAGCTTATGCTTACGACAATGAAGAAGCACTAAAAAACATAGAACACGCAAAAGTAATAGAGAAAAACAAGTCCGCTGAGACCAAGAAAGAAGAAGCTCCTAAGGCAGAAGAGAAAAAAGAAAAGAAGCCAAAGGTAGAGGAAAAGCCTAAAGAAGAGTCAAAACCAGAAAAAGAGGCGCCAGAGCAGGAAGAAAAAAAGGAAGAGA
>PWWA01000065.1 GCA_003562145.1 Candidatus Woesearchaeota archaeon
AAAAACAATCCTTAATGCAAAAGCCACAGGTTATGAGAAAAAAAACGGAAGAGCAATCCTGAAGATAAGCCAGGAGGGAAAAGAGACAACTATGGAAGCAGACAAAATACTAGTCGTAGCAGGCAGGAAGCCTAACACTGAGAACATTGGCTTGGAGAACATAGCTGTAAAAGTTAACGACCAAGGGTTCATAGAAGTAGATGAAACGATGAAGACTTCAACAAGTAATATTTACGCGATAGGAGACGTAGCCGGGCAGCCAATGCTTGCACACAAGGCTTCAAGGGAAGGAAAAGTAGCAGCTGAAGCAATCTGTGGCCGGCCATCAGCTTTTGATAACAAAGTAATACCTTTCGTCGTTTTTAACGACCCCGAAATTGCAAGCGTAGGCATGACCGAAGAACAAGCCAAGCAACGAGGACATGAAGTGATAAAAGGAAGGTTCCCGTTCACCGCATTGGGGCGTGCTATGACTTTAAACCAGACAGATGGCTTCGTAGAAGTAATAGCCGACAAAAAAACAAAGTTTGTATTAGGAGTTCATGCTGTCGGGCCCAACGTTTCTGACATGATAAGCGAAGCAGCATTGGCGATTGAGATGGAATCTACTCTTGAAGACATAGCAAGCACAATCCATCCCCATCCCACGATTCCTGAGAGCTTGATGGAAGCTGCTGAAGCTACGATGGGTGTAAGTGTTCACATATTTACCCCGAAAAAATAATAAGCAATAATTTAATTTAGGATAATAATGGAAACCCTGCTCCTGAAAAAAAAGGATTTTGAAAGCTTCACTTCCGAGTTGATAGGCTGGTGCGAAGTAATAAGCCCTGTCAAAAAAGAAGTGGTTCGCTTCAAAAAAATAAAAAATCCTTCAGATATTTACCTTGGCAAGAACTCTTTCTTCCCAGTCAAAGAATTTTTCTTTAGAAAAAAAGAAACAATATTCAAATTCAAAAGCAACAAGATAAGCATTCCAAAGCTCGAGTCCCCGAAAAGAGTTTTTTTTGGGTTGAGAAAATGCGACTTAAACGCGATCAGCCACCAAGACAAAGTTTTCATGGAAACAATCAAAGACCCTTACTACACAGCCCAGAGGAAAAACGCTTACCTAATAGGCTATCATTGCAACGAAGCGCCTTCAAAGTATTGCTTCTGCGAATCCCTGCGCTTAAATGATTTCTTTGACTTAATGCTTTACGACAGGCACAAAGATTTCTTCTTGGTAGAAATAGGCTCAGAAAAAGGAAAAACTATTGCAAAAAGGTTCAGGAAGTACATGAAAAAGACTGATAGCAAAGTATCTCTAGAGGAAAAAAAGATAATTGGCGCGGACAGGCTCCTTGATTCCAACATCAAAGGCCTTTATGATAATCATGGCTGGCAAGAAGGAGTTGATAAATGCTTGTCATGCACTGCTTGCACCGCGCTCTGCCCTACTTGTTACTGCTTTGACTTAAAAGACGAAGTAAAAGCTAGAAACCTAGGCGAAGGAGAACGAGTCAGGAATTGGAGCTCCTGTCAATTAAAAGAATTCACCAAGGTGGCAGGTAATCATGTATTCCGCGAGAAAAGAGAGGAAAGGTTTAAGCACCGCATTTACCACCAATTAGATTATTTCAGGGAGCGATACGACGTCGACTTATGCACTGGTTGTGGGCGATGCATAGAAGGATGCCCAACACGAATTGACTTCATAGAGATAATAAACAAGATGAAACAAGGCAAGGCAAAAAAATGAATCCGGATGTCTTAATGGAAAACAAAAACCCTTATATTCCCGTAAAATGCAGAATCGTTGAATGGAAAAGGGAGTCGCCTGATAATTTCACAATTACACTGGACTTAAGGCTTAAGCATGAGCCAGGCCAATTCGTCCAGGTATCAATACCCGGAATAGGGGAATGCCCTATATCCATTTGCTCTTATTCCGAGGAGCATTTAAAGCTCAACATACGCGAAGTAGGAAATATGACTAGTGCTATGGCAAAGCTAAGAAAAGGCGACTCTTTATTTGTTAGAGGCCCATACGGGAACGGCTACAAAATGGGACAATTCAGGAATAACAACTTGATAATAATTGGTGGGGGGTGCGGCGTAGCGCCTTTAAAAGGAGTGATTGAATACGTCGAGAGGCACAGGGATGATTACAAGGACGTGCACTTATTCCTTGGTTACAGGTCTCCCGACAACATTTTGTTCAAGGAAGAATTAGCAGAATGGAGAAAAAAGTATCATTTAACGGTTACTATTGATGAAAACGTGCACGGTGAGTTCTGCTACAATGCTAAGACGGGATTCATAACTGACGCATTGAAAAACTCTAGTATTGACAATGGGAACAAAGTCGTATTCATATGCGGCCCTCCGATAATGATGAATTACGTGATACAAGTATTAAAAGAAAAAGGTTTTAACGACGACCAAATATTCATAAGTGCTGAAAGGCTTATGTACTGTGCTTTCGGTGCGTGCTGCCACTGCATGATTCGCGGCAAATTCACATGTATTGACGGACCTGTGTTTAGGTATGATGAGGTCAAAGAATACGAGAACGATTAAAGATGAGCGAAAAAAAATTAAGCGTCGGGTTTTATGGCATAACAGGCTGCGCGGGTTGCCTATTATCATTCATTTTTAACGAAGACGAATTATTAGATCTTGTCAAGCTCGTGGACTTAAAGGCTTTCCCGTTCGTAAAAGAAGTAAACCCTTCAGACCATTTTGATTATGTATTTGTAGAAGGCCTTGTAGCCTCTAACGAAGACCTAAAAGTCCTTAAAGAGCTAAGGGAGAACTCAAAATTCTTAGTATCCCTTGGAGCATGCGCTTCCACTGGTTGCGTCCCGGCTTATAGGCATTACACTTTAAAGGAAAACTATGAGCACCTGCTATATAAGAAAATAGAGGCTTTAGAAGATGTTAGCCCTACACCGCTTGATATGCATGTGAAAGTTGACTACTATATACCTGGTTGCCCTCCCAGCAAGGAAGAAATAAAAGCTTTTATCAAGAAAATTGTGAGGGGACTCCAGCCTAAGCCTAATGATAACCCTGTTTGCGTGGAATGCAGGAGGAATGGAAATGAATGCCTCTTGGAGAAAGGAAAGCCATGCCTAGGCCCGATAACCGTAGGTGGGTGCAACTCCGTATGCATCAATGGGGGCTTTGAATGCTGGGGGTGCAGAGGCCCAACAACTGATATGAACCTTGACTTAATGGTGCAAATACTTAGAAGTAAAGGTTTCGAAGACAAATTCATACAAGACCGCCTAACAACATTTGCCGGCTTAAAGTTGCCGATGCTTGAGAAGATAATGAAAAAATGAAAACCATAACCTTAAACCATATAACCAAGATAGAAGGGCACGCCAAGCTAGACTTAGGAATAAAAAACGGGGTGGTTGAGAAATGCGAGTTGTCCGCCACAGAAGGCTCAAGGTACTTCGAAGGCCTCGTCATAGGAAGAAAATACTTTGAGGCGCACGAAATAACCTCGAGGATTTGCGGCATTTGCAGCACTGCACATGTAACTGCAGCCCTAATGGCGATTGAAGACGCGATAAGCGTAAAGCCAAGCACTCAAACCGTTGAATTAAGAAAGCTTATCATGCTCGGTGAAAGGATCAGGAGCCACGCAACTCACCTTTACTTCTTGGCTCTGCCGGATTACTTAGGGTATGAGTCAGCGCTTGCAATGGCAAAGAAGTATAAGAACGAATTGAAAACAGCTCTTAGCCTTGTCCGGGCCGGCAATCGAGTAATAACACTAATCGCAGCGAGAGACTTACACCCAGTATCTGCCTCAGTCGGAGGATGGCTTAAGCTACCCGCACATGAAACACTGAAGACATTAAAAGAAATTCTAGAAAGCGTTAAGAAAGATGCTTGGAAAACATTCAGGCTTTTCTCTTCCCTGAAATACCCTGAATTCGAGAGTGAATGCGAATACTTCTCCTTAAAGGATGATGAAGAATACGCGATGCTGAACGGTGCATTCTCATCAGGAAAAGAATCATTCAACAAAAATGATTACAAAAAATTCATAATTGAATACCACGAATCCAGGTCAACGGCTAACTTCGTCGTTAAAGAAGGGAAGCGATACATGGTAGGAGCACTGCCAAGGCTTAACAACAACCATGAAAAGCTCAGCTCTGACGCAAAGAAAGCCTTAGAAGAATCAAAAATGAAGCTTCCGTCAAAAAACCCTTATCTTAACAACTTAGCACAAGCCATAGAACTAATACATTGCCTGGACCACGCAATAGAAATCTGTTCACAGCTAAAAATCCGAGAAGAAAAAATCCCTGAAATTAAAATTAAGCCAGGTCGAGGCGTAGCCGCAATAGAAGTTCCGAGAGGCACTTTGTGGCACGAATACGAAGTAGACGAAATAGGTATAATTAAATATGCTAACATCATCACTCCTACCGCTCA
>PWWA01000101.1 GCA_003562145.1 Candidatus Woesearchaeota archaeon
CACAATCCCCCGCATAAGCCAACTGGTCCTCGACAATAATCGAGGCGCCTATTTCCCTGCACAACTCAGATTTCTTTAAAGGATTCGTGTTCTCCAAAGAAAAATTATTAGAGAAAAAAACATCGCTGAACACACCCGGGAAATTCCTCTCAACCCATGACTTTGTCACATTTTCAACAGATTTCTGCCTCGAAGTAACTATGAACAACCCAAAACCCTGCTCCTTAAGCATGTTTACCCCTTCAACCGCCCCACTGCAAACTCTTAGTTCCCTAAAAATATCTGTTTCATGAAACTCGTGGACTTTCCGGACGGCTTCCTCAACACTTCCACCCCATACATTCCAGAAATCGTACGTGAAAAAATCTTCCTTGGAAAGGCTTGTCCCGTAGCGCTCATTATGAAACGAGCACATTCCCTCAAGGAACTCTGCGAGCACCTCATCCAAATCTATGCCTATAACCCTCATAATCATTCTCCTCGAGCCACTTCACAAAAAAATCTTTAGCATCGCCGCAACTCACTTCCTCGAACCCGCAACCCGCCGCCAAGTCATGGCCTCCCCCGCCAAAACGCTCCGCGACTTCCCTTACGTTAACAGACCCGGGCAAAGACCTAAGCGAGACACTGCAATTGCTGTTCCTGGGCGTGATGACAAAGCCCCACGGCACGCCTCGCACCTGCCTTATATAAGAAATGAACATGCTCGCAGCTTCCTTCGACACATTATTATCAACACACGGCTTTTTTGTATGAGAGCAAATATACTTAGGCCAATTGCCTGATTCTAATATTTCTGCATTAACAACAAGTTCTTTAAACATATCAAAAGATTCTTCAGATACAAATTCATATTTTGACTCGAAGTCCTGAATGCTTATGTTGCCTTCCCCAACAAGCCTTTCAGCAACCCTGAAAACGCTTTTGTTTTCCCTATTGACATAGCTAAAATTTCCTGTATCCCCAAGTATTCCAAGCAACAATGCTTCGCATACTTCCTTTCCAATGCTTTTTTCATCCCTGAAAAAGATGTGGTAAACCAATTCGGCCGTAGAGCTAAAGCCAGGCACAATCATGCTTAAGTCGTGTAGCTCGCCTTCACTATCATGGTGGTCTATGCACGCACTGAAAGACAGATTAGGCTTTTCTTCCCCTGAAAATCTGTTCCATGAAGACCCGTCGAGAAATAAAACAAAGCCGTTCTCCACTCGCCTCCCAATATCCCTTACAAACCTAATCTTTTCGTATCCCTCAAAGCAAGAATACCTATCCATTCTGTTGCCTGTGCACAACGCTTCAACCCTGTCCTCATTAACACCCAGGATTTTCGTAATATAAAAATAAGCTGCGATTAAGGAGCCTATTGCGTCATCATCAGGCCCTATGTGGCACGCGACGAATACTTTTTCTGCCTTCAACGCCTTTGAGCTGAAGCGCTTCCTGAAATCCTTCGCTTTCAAAAGAAAACCTTCATCCATAAAGACAGGGGGGTGCCGGTTCTTTTTATAATTGTTGTTACTTAAAGAAATGGTTATAAATACGCTTTTATTCCCCTGTTTTTCATGGAAGTATTCATAGAGAAAACCGGGGAAAGAAAACAAATAAGCTTTAATGGCACCGCGAAAAAGCTGTTGGAATCCATAGGCGTGAATTACGAAGAAGTAATAATAACCAGGAACAGCGAAATAATAACATTGGATGAGGAAGTCAAGGAAAGCGATTCCATCAGGGTATTGAGCGTAGTAAGCGGCGGATAACAAAATGAAATGCGAAAAGTGCAACGCAAAAGCCGTCATAGAAATGCCTGCGCTGTGCAACAAGCACTTCACTAGTTACTTCGAGGGCAAGGCAAAAAAAACTATTAAGGAATTCGGGTTGCTAGAAAAAAAAGACAGGGTCTGCGTTGCAACCTCCGGGGGCAAGGACTCTTTAACCCTGCTGTACCTGTTAAAAAAATTTGGCTATGACGCTGAAGCCCTCGCTGTCGACGAGGGAATACTTGGCTACAGGGACCAAACACTGGAATTCCTAAAGGATTTCTGCGAGAAAAACAAAATTCCTCTAAGAATATTCAGTTATGAGGAAGAGACTGGGAAGCGCCTTGACAGCACGGTAGAGCCCGGGAAGCCTGCGTGCAGCACCTGTGGAACTCTCAGAAGGCATTTGCTGAACAAGCACAGCAAAGGCTACGATAAGATAGCAACAGGTCATAATCTTGACGATGAAAGCCAGGCAGTATTAATGAATTTGTTTAAGGCCCAGAAAAAGCTTTTCAGCAGGCAGGGCCCTAAGACCAAAAAAATGCGTGGCTTTACGCAGAAGATAAAGCCTTTTTATTTCCTTAAGGAAAAGGAGATAATGGTTTACGCGTACCTGAAAGGCTTAAACGTTTCTTTTGCTGAGTGCCCTTTTGCAAGGCTTTCGTACAGGTCACAAGTGCGCGAAGCGCTGAACGAATACGAGTCGAGGAATCCGGGCACGAAGGAAAATATTGTTAGAAAATACTTATCTATAAGGCCTGCCAGCCACCAAGATGTGCGCAGCTGCACGGGTTGCGGCTCTCCGTGTTCAGGGGATTTTTGCAAGGCGTGCAGGATAAAAGCAGGCTTTGCTCTAGAAAGCTAATCCTTTTCCTCTTCTGGTTGCTCCCTTGTTATTTTGTCTATGTCCTCATTAATTTTTTTTATGAATTCCTCTTTTTCTTCCTGGGTTTTTTCTGTTTCTTGTTGTTGTGGCTGCTCTGCTGCTCCTTTCTTCACCGCTTGAATTTGCTGTTCTAGTTCTTCTGAAAGGTTTTCTTCTTCTATAAGTCCTTCCGGCCGCAGGCTCATGTATCCGAGTTCGCTTTCTGCTTCATCTATGTCTTGCTTTACCTTTTTTATCCTTTCCTCGAAGCTTTCAAGGTAATCCTTTTCTCGGTCGTCTTCCTTGTCTTTTTTGTCCACTTTTTTCATTCTTTCAAGGACTTTTTCTGAGAACTCATTATTGTTGTTTTCTTCTTCGTCATACACTTCAAGGGAGCCTAGCTTCTCAGGCTTTTTTACTTGCTTGAAAACGCCTTGTATGTCCGCCTCGCTTTTCACGTCGAAGTACTCAAAGAACTTATCGCTTACTTTTAGCTTGTATGTGCGTCCATGTTTTTCTTTCTTGATAAAGCCTTTTTCTTCAAGCATCTTTATGTGCTCGTACGCGTTGCTTCCCCTGACGTCTACTACTTCTGACTGGAGCACAGGGTTTTTGTATGCGATTACGGCAAGGGTGGCCATGACGTAGCTGGGTAGCTCTGTCTCTGCGACTATCTTATTTACTATGGGGCTGTATTCTTCTTGTATGTTGAGCTTCCACTCGTCTTTTTCCCTGAAGAGCTTAAGGCTTGTGTCTGTGTTCGCGTAGTGCTCTTCAAGTTTTTTCAGGGCTGCTTTCAGCTTCGCCCCTTTCAGCTCGGTAATGCTTGATATGTATTCTTCTGCCAAGTATTTTCCTGATGCGAACAGCAAGGCTTCTATTTTCTTCCAGTCTTCCATAAAAAACAGATATGAGAACGTTGTTTTTAAACTTTTTCATGCCGGCTAAGCCCGGGAGTACTCTTTCCCTTGTTGGGCTATGCTTCCTTCTTTTACCATTGCGTCAAGGACTGGCTTTATCTCTTTTTCTTTTACACCTATTTTTTTGGCGATTCCATCTGCATTTTTCTTTTTTACAACATCTGAATCTATTGTGAGAAGTACTGCGTTCCTTATGAGCACGCCTATATTCTTAAGGAGCCCTTTCTTTTCAGAGTCCAGCTGTACTTGCTTCATGTTTACCTGGTGGAGCTGTGATAGTATATCCCCCATGAAGTCCGTTACTTGCTTGTCTTTCAGTGTTATTTTTGAGGGCTCTTTGATTTCTATGCTTGCAGGCATGAAGTTGAACGCGATCCATGATAAGCCGTCGAGGTCTTTCAGCAGCAGTTCTAGTTCAGAATAAATACCCCATAGGCCTTCCCCGGCGTCTTCCGCGTTGCCCAGGTCTTCTTTAACAAAGACTATGCCTTCCTTTTTCTTTATGGCATCCGTGACGCCTGCCATGGCTTTCTCGATGTGCTCCTTTGGGTTACCTACGATCTCTATGAGGACATTAACGTACAAGTAGCCTTTCTCTACATAACCTTTTATTTCCTTGCCCTTCATGGCTCTGCGAGAAAGAATGGCTACTTAAAAAACTTTTTATTTTTAATTGCTTTATACGCGTCTTTTCCGAACAATGCGAGCAGTATTACAACGCTTCCTGCCGCTAACAAAAAGTATTCCTTGAAAGGGCTCTCGGAAGTGCCTTCAGAAATAATTGCTTCAGCATGCTCTTTTTCAGCCTTGGTTTCTTCCCGTGCTGTTATCGGCTCTTCTTCTACTTGTTTTTCCTCTTCTTTTTTTGGCTCAGCAAGCACAGGCG
>PWWA01000118.1 GCA_003562145.1 Candidatus Woesearchaeota archaeon
AAATCTTTGTTTTTCAAACTTAACAACTATTTCTCTCAGCAAATCTATATCTCTTCCTGTGATGTATGTAATACTTTTCTCAACTTGTTTTCTTTCATTTTCATTATTAAAAATGTAAGGCTTGAATGTTATTTCAGACCAACCATAATTCAAGCTTGTCAAAGAATTTATTCCTATGTCTTTCCATTCATTAGCAGGAAGCAAAGCAGCCTTAAAGTTGGCAAGCAAATGGTTATCCACGCTTACAAACTCGTTATCTATGCTTAATTCATTGCATACTTTGTTTATCGTAGAAAAGCTGTCAAATATAAAACTTGCATAGTCTGACTCTGTGTTGAGATTTCCTGATCCGGAAATATCCCGGTTAATAGTTAAAAAATGCTTGTTTTCAGAAAGCCTCGCAAGCCCACCATTTTCATAATTAAGCCTTGCTCTTAAAGAAGATAATTCCTCAAAGTTGGCTTCATGGCTTCTACGAACATTTCTCCCTTTACCTATCAAAGAGCTATTATAATCAAAAAGGTTCTGGAACCCCACAAGCAAAACTTTTTTATTTTTTTTATCGCTGAAAGAAGTCGCATCAAAAATCAGTGCTGGAGCTTCCAAATAAGATTTCCTGTCCAGAATTTTAACGGAATTATATCCTTCATTTTTAATGATATTCCGGATTTTTTGTTCAAGTCGTTCATTCATATGCAATCACTGTTAATTACAACAATTTGTTTATCTCGCTGTGAATCCTGTTATATTCAAGGAAAAGCTTCCAGTTCGCTCCTTTCATCATATTATTTCTTGCTTCAGAAGCATAAGATTTGCTCCCTTTACTAATACTCGTAGCAATACTTGAAAACAGATCTTTGTTATCAAGATTATCTTGTGTGAATATTGATTCTAAAACACCTTCTATCGTATTTATATTTTTGGTTTCGTAAGAGAAAACATCATTAAAATTGTTTTTCAAGTAATCTAAGCTGTATTTTCCGATATTCGGTGAAAAATCAAGTATTTTGAGCCTTGCATGAGTAATATGCCTTCTCTTAAGCTCTCTTGAAGCAGCAGTATCTTCCAAAGGAGTGCTTACATCTTTGATGATATAGGATAAAGTATTATTTTTGGGAGCTGAGAGAAAAGACTAAACCAGCAGCATCCCTATATCTGAATAATCAATTTCTTTGCCATAATCATTGAATTCGCTTTTCAAATTTTCTATTTTACTATGAATGTCCTGCCCCACAAAAACACCTTGTAATAAAGTTTCTGCACAACTATAAAAACATTTCGATTATTACCCATTTTACAATAGTGACAAAATTCAGAATTTCAATTGCTTCCTAATCTCTTCTACTTTAACGCGTTCTTGCTTCGTTGTGTCCCTGTCGCGGATTGTGACTTTGCCGTCTTCAAGGGTTTCGAAGTCTATCGTTACGCAGTACGGAGTCCCGATTTCGTCTTGCCTCGCATACCTTCTTCCAATGCTTCCGCTTGCATCGAAGAAACAGGAATAATCATTTTTCAATTTGTTAAAAACTTCTCTTGCCTTACTAAGAATGTTTTCTTTGTTGGAAACGAGCGGCAAAACCGCGACATTGATGGGAGCTATCTTTGGGTGAAGCTTTAAAACGATGTTACCGCGCTTCTTATCGTCGTGGTATGCTTCGTACAGGAACACGAGGAAAGCCCTGTCCACTCCGAGGCTGGGCTCTGCTATGACGTGCGGGACTATTTTTTCCTTTGAAGCCTCATCGAATAATGACAAGTCTTTTTTGCTGTACTCCATATGCCTTTTCAAGTCGTAATCTGAACGGTCAGCTATTCCTTCTAATTCTTTCCATCCAAATGGGAACTTGTATTCTAAGTCCCAGCAATCCGTTGAATAATGAGCTAATTCGTCTTTTAAGTGCTGCCTCACCCTGAAATTATTCGGGTTGCAGCCCAGGCGCACAAACCATTCTGTTTCCAAAGCTAAGAAGTACGCGTGCCACTCATTCATCAAATTATTCTTAACAGCGTCTTTTACTTTCATCTTTTTCGGCTTCAATTTATTTTTTTGCATCTCAGCGCTTAGTACTTGTAACTCAAAATCCTCGTACTCTTTTATGTACGGGCATTTCTTTTGCTTTGGATGCACAAAATACTCTATTTCGAGTTGCTCGAACTCACGGCACCTAAACAAGAAATTCCTGGGGCTTATCTCATTCCTAAACGCCCTTCCCATTTGTGCTATTCCAAAAGGAAGCTTCAAACGAGCATTTTCATGTATTAGCTTGAAATCCGCGAATATTATTTGCGCGGTCTCAGGCCTAAGGTAAGCCTTGGATTTCTCGTTAGTCTTCGGGCCTACATTTGTTGTAAACATTAAGTTGAAGGTTTCGCATTTCCTGAAACTTTTGCCGTTCGGAGCTTTTAACTTGTGCTTTTCAACCAACTCGTTTACTTGTTCAGCATTTGCCCCGTCAAAATTCTGGCCGAGCTTTTCCTCCAAGAATTGGTCTGCGCGAACCTCGAAAGAGCCATCCTCTGCCACAAGCATTAAATCCTCAAAGCCCTCAACATGCCCTGAGGCTTTCCACACAAGGGGATTAGTTATAATTGAGCCATCTATTCCAACTACGTCTTCCCTGCTCCTGACATGGAAGTTCCACCAGTCATCTTTCAGGTTTTTCTTCATCTCAGACCCGTATGGGCCGTAGTCGAAGAAGCCAGCCATCCCGCCGTAAATCTCAGAGGAGGGATAAATCAAGCCTTTCCGCTTGCAAAAGCTCGCCATTTCATCAATAGTTATCATGAGAAGCAAATAATTGCCTTTCTTTATTAATTTTATCCGTTTTCCAAGCACAAACCCCTTTCCAATAAGAAAAAATATAAAAAGGAATGTTCCTAGTTCTTGCTCGTATGAATCAGGAATTAAGGAAATACGTGAAAAAAGAGCTTAAAAACAGGGTTAACCCTCGAGCCTTAAGGTACAACCTCATAAGGGCTGGTTGGCCTGAGGAAGACGTTGATGATGCTATCAGGGCTGGAAGCCAGAGCAGTTCTAAAGGCATCTTGGTGCTTGGAATGATTCTGGGTGTTGTAACCATAAGTGTAGCGTTGCTCTTAATATCTACTATGAATCCTGATCCTCCCCCGCAGAGGCCCCCAGGGAACGGTCTTACCCCTCCTCCACAAAACAATGTAAGTGAGCCTGGTACATGTGATGCTATAAGGGATAGCATTGAAAAAGACATGTGCTATAAGGAACTCGCGGCTGAAGGCTTTGACTGTAGGAATCTGGAGGATGCCACGGAGAGAAGATTTTGCTTTAGGGCACTACAATCTTATTTGCTGAACGCTGCTTGAGAATTATATGTTAACCATTTTCTTCTTTTTTATATTCTTCCTGTTTTTCTCTAAGAACCTGTAAACATTGCTATGCGGGCTTCCATTCAGGAGGCTTTCCACTGCTTTCTTCGCTGTTACAACGCTTTCATTATCACCTATTATGCTAACAGTTTTCCCGTAAACACAAATAAAAGACTCTGTTAGCTGCTCTATTTGCTCCCTGGCTTTGCCTCCGCTCCCGATAACCCTTCCTCTTACCCGGTCAAAATGGTTTTTTTTGTTCTTGACAAACTCTTGCAACTGGATTATTTCAAGGACGTAATCAGGCTTTAAGAGAAGCCTGGCGATGTCTGGGTTGAATCCCCTGCCTATTGCTTTTACTACTTCGCGTATCGCGTAAAGGCTTAAGGAATCCTCTCCTGTAATCCTTATATCCCCTTCCTTGGAATCCACATTAATATGTGCTCCTGTAAGCTCTTCAAGCTCTTTTTTTACCTCGCCATCCCTTCCTATGAGGACTGCAATTCTTTCCTTCGGTATTTTTAGCTCGTATGCGAATTCCATTTTTTTATTGGTAAGCCCCTTGTTTTTTTAAACCTTGCCCGTGAAGCGCTTTTTCGTAGTATTCAAGCAAATCCTTTATTATCTTGTCTTTATCGATGTTAAGGGTTTTCTTAAAGGCAGATAACAAGTTCTTAAGGTCTCTTTCAAGCAATTCTTTTGCGTTATAAGTATCCAGGACCGTGCCTTGGCTTAAGTCTATGAATACAGGTTCTTCATCGTGGTTCAATATGTTAAAGTCTGAAAGGTCTGCGTGTACTATTCCTGCGTCTATCATTCCCTTAACACCCTTAACCGTCTTATCGAAGAAATCTTCTGGGTTCAGTGGAGGCTGGTCTTTGAGCTTTGGCGCGGGGACATTCTCATGCCCTATGAATTCCATTATTAATATGTTGTCCTTGAAAGCTATAGGTATAGGAACATTAGCCTTATCCCTTGCAATTTCTCTAGCCCCATACATATTGATACCCAAATCCACCGCGAGCCAAAAATAGAGAACAATTGACTGAGCAAAAATCAAATAACCAAAAT
>PWWA01000049.1 GCA_003562145.1 Candidatus Woesearchaeota archaeon
ATACTACGAGAAATGCGAGGAATTAATCATTAACGGATTGGCTTATGTTTGCACTTGTTCTCATGAAAAGATAAAGGTTGGCCGTGAAAAAGGAACTCTTTGTAAGTGTAGGTCTTTTACACCTAAGCAAAACATGGATTTATGGAAGGACATGAAGAAAATGTCTCCTGGCGAGGCTGTAATGCGCTTGAAGATAGATTTGAATCATAAGAATAGCACGATGCGCGACCCTAATATTTTTAGGATTATAACAACGCCTCATGCAAGGCACGAGTCTAAGTACAGGGTTTGGCCTGCTTACGACTTCCAGAACAGCATCATGGATGGCTTCCTAGGCATTACGTACAGGCTGAGAAGCAAGGAATTCGAGATGCGTAACGAGCTCCAAAGATACATCCAGAAAACACTTGGATACCCTGAAACAAACATTTATGAGTTTGCACGTTTCAACCTCGTGGGTGTTGAAAGCTCTGGAAGGGTTATACGTGAAAAAATAATTTCAGGAGAACTAATTGGCTGGGATGACCCTTCACTTACAACCATTGCCGCGCTTAGGAGGCGTGGCTTTCAGCCTGAAGCCATAAGAGAATTTGTGGTGAAGACAGGCATTACAAAATCAGAATCTACCTTGACATGGGATGACTTAATAGTGCATAACAAAAGGCTTTTGGACGAGCATGCAAACCGTTACTTTTTCATTCCAGACCCTGTTAAAATAAAAATAAAAGGTGCTCCAAAGAAAAAATTTGAGTTAAGCCTACACCCTGAGCATAGGAAGGGGGGTCGTAAGTTTGAATCAGGACAAGAATTCTATATATCCCGGAAAGACCATGATTCTCTCTCAAAGGGCATGTATAGGCTCATGGAATGCCTTAACTTTGAATTCAACGGAGAAGAATTCGTGTTCGTAGATGAGTCTATTGATACGTATAAGAAATCTGGCAGGGGTATGCTTCACTATTTGCCTGCAAACATGGAACTGGCCGAGGCAAGTGTGCTGATGCCTGACAAGTCAATTGTAAAGGGATTGGCAGAGCCACTAGTAAAATCCTTGGATAATGGCAAAGTAGTACAGTTTGAGCGCTTTGGCTTTGTATGCCTTGATGACAAAAAAACGCTTTCTTTCTGGTTTACGCACTAAAATAACCAAAACGTTTAAAAAAAGAAGTCTTTTATCGCTTGGTACAACCATGTTTTGGAGGTGTTAATATGAGTGATTCTATAATAGTAAAGTCTAAGCTTAAGGAACTGGCTCCTGGCTACAATATTAGCGGGGATTTAGCGGATGCTCTTGATGAGAAAGTAAAAGGCCTTGTCAGGGACGCTGTTAGACGTGCAGAGGGTAATGGCAGGAAGACTGTCATGGCCAAAGACCTTTAAGAAACTCTTTTTTTTATTTTATTTGTTTTTTTTATGAGCTCTTCTATCTTGTTCTGTATTCTCAGAAGTATTCGCACAGGTATTGTGTGCTTTGCTGCGATGTTTTCAAAGAGCTTTAGCGCGATTTCTAAGTCTTTTTCTATGGAGAGAATTTCCGTAAGCTTATCCTTTCTTGCAGTACTTGTTTTCTTAACTGAAATAGCTGTTTCCAAGAAAGCCTTTCTCAGTGTCAGGTTCATTTTAGAATAATCCTGCAAACTTTTTCTTTGCTCTTCCTGGCTCTGCGTGCACAGGCCTGACTAGCTTTGGCTCTTCTGGCAGGCTAGGATAATCTCTTGGTGATGGGTAATTTGCTCTTACAGGTGGCATCTCTCTCTGTTGCCTGAAAGGATCCGGGGGCGCGGTGTATTGTTGCTGTGAGCTGGGTGGGCTGGGAATATTCGTCTGATGCTGTTCCGGGCGGGGCTGTGGGGGCTCGAAGCTCATTGGCTGTGGTTCACCACCACTAGTTCCCTGTTGGGGATGCTGTTGCGGTCTTTGTTCCCTATAGCTATGTGTTTCTCCAGGCAGCATATTTTCATCCGTAATCTGAGCCCTGTCATCTTTTTGGGGGGGAACGAAAGTGCTTTGTCTTCTTTCAATTGTTTTATCCTTTTGGGGGGAGGGTTCCCTGTTAATGCTTCCTGCTATTGAAATTATCCCTTCTGCGATATGCTTATTTTGCTCAATAACCTTATCTAGCTTGTCCTCTGGCTTTTCACCTTTTTGGTATTCGTCAAGTATCTCTTTCTGGACGTTTTCAAATAATCCGTATAGCCTATCCACGGATTTGGCAAATCTATCTATTGCGTTTACAAGTTCCTTATCAGAAAAAGCGTTTGACGAAGGATTCCTCCTGAGGCTTTCAAGCTCAGACCTCAGTTGCTCTAGCTTGCTATGGGGCAGAAGTTCGTACTCTTCACTATCAGCCATTACCTCACCTCAGTAATTCCAGAATGTTTCTAGTATTTAAATGTTATCCTTAGACGTGCTAGTATTTTGTTGTAGCGTCGTCTTTTCCTGCGCTGGGAATGTCTTCTTTTCCAGATAGTATTATATCATCAATCCTCAGTATCATTATAGCCACGTCTGCAGCGCTTGATACTGCCTGCGTCTTTATCTTTAAGGGCTCTATAATGCCTTCTTCCCATGCATCAGTTATTTTTCCCGTGAAAACATTAACGCCAGCCCATTTCTTCTTGTTGTCGTGCGCTGCCTTTAGCTCTGTAAGAACATCTATAGGGTCTAATCCTGCATTCTCTGCGAGAGTCCTTGGTATGACTTCCAGAGCATCCGCGAATGCTTGTACTGCGAGCTGCTCCCGCCCGGAAAGCGTACTCGCATACTTTTTTATTTCCCTAGACAATTCCATTTCCGAAGCGCCAGCACCAGCAACTATATAGCCGTGCTTCATCGCAGAGCTGACATCCCCTATTGCGTCATCAACTGCCCTCGCTATTTCATCCACCAAGTGATGCGTTGCTCCCCTCAACAGCAACGTAAGCGCTTTAGGGTTCTCGCACTCCCTTACATAAGTCATGAATTCGTCGCCAACCCGTACTTGCTCTACTAGCCCGGCTTTTCCGAGGTCGTCAGCAGAAAAATCATTGAGGTCAGAAACAATTTTTGCGCCCGTAGCTTTTGCAAGCTTTTCCATATCACTTTTCTTAACCCTTCTAACAGCGTACACTCCTTTCTTGGCCAGGAAGTGCTGTGCCAAGTCGTCGATGCCTTTCTGGCATATAACCATATTCGCCTTGGTGGCGCTAATCTTTTCAACCATTCGCTTTATCATCGCTTCTTCCACGTCGAAAAAAGACTGGATCTTATCAGGGTCAGTTATGGATATCTTTGTATCAGTCTCAAGACTTCTTATTTCAAGCGGGGAGTCAATCAGTGCAATTCTTGCATTCTTAACCTGTTCTGGCATGCTTGAATGGACTTTTTCCTTGTCAAGAACAATTCCTTGAATTAATTCTGATTCAGCCACACCTGCCCCGGTTTTCTTCTCAACCTTAATGTCGGTCTTATCTAGAGAGAAAGAGTTGCCTGTTTTCCTGCCGACTTTTAGCACAGCCTCTATAACAAGGCCTGATAAGTGGCCTTTATTGTCCTCCGCGCCTTTCCCGGTCATCGCTGTTTCCGCTACCTTCCTAAGAACGTCCTTATCGTCCAGGTCAAGCTTTGCTGCCATCCCGCTAAGTATTTTCTGTGACTTATCCGCTGCTAGCCTATAGCCCTTCGCTATCACAGTTGGGTGTATGTTCATGTCCAAGAGCTCCTCGGCGTGCCTCAGCAAGTCCCCTGCTATGACAACCGCTGTGGTTGTGCCGTCACCTACCTCGTCCTCCTGAGTCTTTGCAACCTCTACTATCATTTTTGCTGTGGGATGCTCTATTTCTATATCTCTCAGAATTGTAACACCGTCATTAGTAACTATAACCTCTCCAAGGCTGTTCACCAGCATCTTATCCATGCCCTTAGGGCCCAGCGTAGTCCTGACTGCTTCCGCGACTAGCTTAGCTGCCATGATATTCATTCTCTGCGCGTTCTTCCCTGTGTTGCGCTGCGTGCCCTCTGGCATTATGTACACTGGCTGGTAATCAGAATCTTTTTTACTCATAAAAAACCCCCTCGGCTCAAGATGGTTAATCACAACCTATTTAAAAACTTTTTTCTGGTTATTTTATAGAAATTTTTTTAAAGTACCTTGTTTTTCTTATTGCTTGATGATAACTATTTTTAATGAAGCCTATAGGGACTTATCTGTTTATCTTGACTGCGAAGAGTTAAGGCACTTCTCAAGGGAACACTGTCTCGGAGGCACTATTTATTCTTATACTGGTGGCAAGTACAGGTTCACCGGGCGGAATATTTTTCTTGAGTTTGCAAGCCCGGTCCATGGCAAGGACTTCTATTACATTTCCAGGGTGGACGACAAGGATTACGGTGTCCTGGGCATCAGCGAAAAT
>PWWA01000045.1 GCA_003562145.1 Candidatus Woesearchaeota archaeon
CAGAAAGCTTCTGCTCATTACCCTTACCCTTCAAATACCTCTTCACAAGCACACCGGAAGAAGGCCCCCTTACAAGCCTGAACTCCTGGTTAAGCTTATTTGCAGAAACCACTTTCAAGTAATCCTTTGAAACAGAGAAAACATCCTTAGAAGACCTCCTTGTAATATCCGGCAAGCCAAGGTACGCCTTCAACGCAATATCAGAACTATCCCCCAAGCCCATAGAATAAGCCTCAACACTGACATCAGGAACCATTAAGCGCTGAACCAAAACACCCACCCTTAATTCTAAGATTCCATGCTTACGCCTAAAGCGAATCTCCTCAGGAGAAAACAACGACAGCCAGCAAGACTTAAGCGTGTCAAGAAAAGACTTGAAACCCTTAACATTCAAAAACAACCCCCTGAAGCTGTCAGGGTCAACTTCATAGTTAGGACTTACAAACAAATTAACAACAGGATCCTCTTCACTCAGGAAATCCTCGGCGCCGAGAACATCATCCCTAACGCTTAGCGCGTTATAGCTTTCCTCGAGTTGCTCCAGGAACTCATCAGGAATACTCGACTTGGAAAACAAGTCTTTAATCTTGGAATAAGCAGAGTCCAATGACTTACGGTCTTCGACATCCACATCTTTCAACAAGCTGTTAACATCCACCAGCAAGCGTGACTGCGCCATAAACTCCTCATAGACAAGGTTTGGCACGACAAAAGAAAGCGGCACCTTATATTTTTCCTGGAAAACCCTTGCAAGGTCCAATGCCCTAAACCCCGCCTTGTTTAAGTCCGAATCATAAATATTGCTCAATGTTAACGTGTGCCTCAAATAGATCAATCCTCCACTCAAAGCTTAAATCAGGGCAACTAATTATATAAAGATTGCGAAAAAAAAAGGTTTTTTATTTTTTCAGGGTCCTGAAGGCTTCCTCTGCAGTCTTTCCGTGGAAGACAACATCCTTCAGTGCAACCGTCAATGCAATCGGGTGATCGCTCTGCCATACATTCCTCCCGACTGCGAAACCAGCGGCACCAGATTTCATAGCAGCCTCGGCCAGCCTCAGGAATTCTAAGTCATCCGTCCTGGAGCCACCAGCGATGACAACCTTGGCTCTCCCAGCGGACTTAACAACCCACTTCATCCCCTCAATGTCGCCATTGAACTTGAGCTTAACAACGTCTGCTCCAAGCTCCATGGCAATCCGTGCGCCATAAGCAAGGGTTTCAGTGGAGAGCTCATCCGTAATTGCAGGCCCCCGAGGGTACATCCAGCATACTGCGAGCATGCCTTTCTGGTGAGCCTCCTCACATATTCTTCCGAACTCCACAAACATTTCCTGCTCTCTTGAGCTGCCAAGATAAACAGTGTAGCCAACTCCTGAAGCGCCGAGCTTCGAAGCGTACCCTACACTAGTATGCTGCAAAGAAACAGGGTCCTTATTATCAAAGCATGTCTTTCCGTTAAGCTTCACAATCAATGGTATGTCCCTGAAATGGGTAACATGGTACTTCTCTGCCACGCCTGCCTGGACCGCGACGGCGTTGTACCTGCCTTCCAATGCAATGTCCATTATGTGCTCAGGGTCAACGTTTTTAAGGTTGAAGTCTACTGGGCCATGCTCGAACCCCTGGTCGTATGCCAGTATCAACGTCTTTCCCCTTGGCAGCACTTTCGAGTACGCAGATCCGCGCACCGCTGGCTTCTTTGGCTTGTTAATCATACTTATCACCTTCCCCTTTATTTTTTTAGATGTTTGTCTAGCACTGATTTTAATTCTTGCCTCGTCCTAGCTGCAGCGATCTTGCCAGCAAGCACTTTTTCATTGAAAACTTCTTTTGCCCATGACGCAAAGTCGTTCCTGTCTGGTGCTACGTGGTGGTTAACCGCTTCTTCTGGCATAGAACCAATTTTTTCTGCGAGGTCTTTCAAATCCCTTATTTTTTCTCCGGTGCAAAGCACGAACCACTTATCTTGAGGAACGTAGTTCTTGTCCAGATAATAAGATTCTATGCTACGCTTATCCTTAGATACAGCAATGAGCAACTCCTTTCTCGACAATAATTTGTTCTTGGAACCATAGTCTTGTATTACGGATTCCGCTTCCAGGAAACCTGCTTTCATGGCTGCTTCAAGGCGTTCCCCCAATGCAAGGAACCCGATGAATCCTGAAGCAAAAGCATCGCCTGCACCAGTAGTCTCGACTATTTTAATCGAGGGATTAGGCTTTGCATGGTAAACTTTTTCTCCATCATAACAATACGCGCCGTTGGAGCCATCAGTTATGACAACGTAATCCCTGGCGTATTCTTTTAGGAAAAGCATGGATTCATCAATCGTTTTTTTCCCTGATAAAAGCTCTGCCTCTTCCTTGTTAACGATAAGCACGCTACTCGCCCTAAGAATCTCTCCTGTTTCCCGCACACCCTTTTCTGCAAGGTAATTAGCAGGGTTGAATGCTATCTTTATCTTTTTTCGGCTTGCAAAACCGGCCAGTTTCTTAAGGGTTTCAAGGGATTCCCCCATCATGGAGCTGAAATAAAACCATTTTGTTTTCAAACGACTGAGGGATACTTCGTTAAATGATAAGTCGTCATTGCAGCCCTTAAACGATAGTATGGTGCGGTCTTCATGCAGGGAATCAAGTATTACGGAGTAACCACTTACATCCCCAAGAGCACCTATGAAGTCCACGTTTTCCTCCTTAAGAGATGTGAAAATCCTCGCCCCGTTATCATCCTCACCTATTTTGCCAAGGTAACCTGTCTTGAGGCCTAGCCTTGAGAACGCAACTGCTGTGTTTGTGCCCCCACCACCTATCTGGAATTCCAGGTGATTAACAATAATCTTTTCCCCTACGGGATAAGCAAGTGAAAGCTTTTCCTTGTCAACAAAGCCCTTCCTCTTTTTTATCTTGTAGTGAAGTTGTACAGCTTCCACATTGGTTTTTACAAATGCGTCAACCGTGTTGCTCCCAACAGTTATAATATCGTACAGGGCGACTCACCTCTTAATATAAGCCGGGTAAAACAAGGAATATAAATGTTTTGCTTTTAGAATTTGGCAGAATCAAGTATTTTATGTGGGTTACCCGCTGCTTTTTCCAAGTCTGACCAGTAATCACTTTGTTCTGAAGCAATAGATGCGAGAACCAGTTCTTTTTCTTGTAATGAGATTCTTGCAAAGCTGTCTGCTTCTATTAAGCCGTAGGGATACCCGTAGAACAGGGAGTCATCGGAGATGCCGGATAATGATTCAATGGCTTTCCCCAGACACTTTATTTGTTCGGGAAAATAGTCTACTCTGAAAGAATAATCTGAATGTTCGTGGAGCTTCACGAAGCAGACCGAGAAGAAGTCTGAAGGAGAAAGAACAAATTTGTATATCCAAGGCTTTTTCTTGTTGGCAAGCAAAGCGTAGCTGAGCGGGCGGTCCTTGTCTGTGGAGAAAGAATTGGATTTTGACAATCCTAGCACTACGTTATTATTTTTCAGGGCTGTTTCGCGTATTTCATCAAGCAAGGCCTTCTCGTGCTCCTCTCCATCTAGTGAGCCATCAAGGACTATTAGTGATTCCTTGCTCTCAGAGGCTGCCTTAAGGGCTGATGAGAGCTCGAGCAGCCTCCTCGCAGCGGAACAAGCCCTCCACGGAATGCCTGGATCGAGCGCATCATCGGTGTTCCTGGGCTTTATCTTAATGCTTTCCAAAAAAGAATTGTTAGGGCTTGCGCTTAATACAAAAAAGCCTTTTTCTGGTATGGCTGCGCAGAATAAGTCTTCCAAGCAGTGCACGGAGAATTCGCTCTTTTCACTTTTTATGATGCACGCCCTGAACATCCCGAGGGCGAACGAAGCAGATGAGAGCAAGGGCGTGCTACCCCCGTCAACAAAAAATAATTTTTGGTAGCTATTAGATTTGCTTATGAACTCGTAGTTTTCAAGCCGAATTTCTTCGCTTACAGCACGCCCGCTTACTGATTTCAATACAGCTTTTTCGGAGGAGAAGTCTTTTTCTTTAAGAAAGCCCCCCAATTTTTTTAGCAAGCGTTCCATGAAGAATAAGAAATTGTCATTTGTATAAAAGGGTTGCCCTTCAAACTCCCTGCTCTGGATGGAAAGGCTTCTGCATTTCATGAGGTGTTTTCATGTTTAAGTATTGCTTTATCACGTCTTCAAGCTTATACGTTGTAACCCATAAGTCTGTCTTAAGGTGCTCTATCTTATCCCTGAAAACGTAACGCTTCCATAGTTTATAGAAATGCTTTAGTAATGCGTGATCTCTCCACCATCTCTGGTAATCAAGTACTAAGTACGCCTTGCACCTCATAATGACATCTCCTTTATTGGTGCCGATTTTTTGCCCCTTGCTAACAACCTCTGTTTTC
>PWWA01000040.1 GCA_003562145.1 Candidatus Woesearchaeota archaeon
ATTTGGATTGGTTGTGTTAGGAGTTTTTGTTCGATTTCTTTTTCTGTGCTTGATTCTATTAGTATTTTGTAGGCTTTCTTGGTCAGGGCTAGCTTATCCAGTTCTTTTGTGCTTGGCTCTTTGTCGATTATTAGGAGGTTGTATTCGGATTCGTGTTCTTTTGGGTTTAGCCTTCGCGTAGCTTCTGCTATGCTTAGTCCCAGGTTGGCTTTGTTTAGGAGTAGCGCGGTTTTCATCTCGGTTTAGGGTTTTGTCTCGCTTTTTTTGGTTTGTGGTTTTGCACAAAAAACCTTGTTCCATTTTTGAAACAATATTTCATAAACGAAACATTTATATATTTTGTCCTCTGAAGCCTTTTAAATGGATAAGCGGAAGGTCCTTGAGACTTTGTTTGACCCTAAGGTAATAAGGGTTCTTAGGCTGTTCATAAACAACCCTTCCAAGGAATACTATCTCAGGGAAGTCTCCAGGCTGGCCAAAGTCCCTCCTGCTACTGCCTACAGGATAATAAGGACTATGAAAGGGCTTGAATTGCTCCACGAGGAGAAAACTAAGCACCTCAAAACTTACTATTTAAACCAGCGCAATGCTGCTATGTTCTTCGATCTCTTAGAGGATAAGAGGTCTGCCTTAAAGGAATTTGTCGAGTTCATGCGCTCCGTGGAGGGTGTGGAGAGGGTTATCCAGCACGGGGATGATTCCGAGAGCAAGGCAAGCATTCTTGTTGTGGGCGTGGATATAGATCAGGAAGCTGTCAGGGCGAAGGTTGTGGAGATTAAGGAGAGGTATGGCTTTACGATAATACATCTTGTTTTGGCGCCTGAGCAGTATAAGCAGATGCTCTCTATGGGGCTTTATTCAGGCAGAAAAATAACTCTTGTATAGCTTTTAAAAATATATTTTCCAGAATATTCTTAGAAAAACAACAATATTTATATAATACCGCCTAGGTTAATAAGGCTATAAGAAAAAACATTGTTCGCATCCGGTATTGGCGTAACGGAAACGAAATGACGTTTTTTGGCGTTTGGTTCTAAAAGGTAGCTGAAGCGTTAACATATTTAAACATTGTTGTAGCGTTAACTATATACCCAAGAATATAAACAGGCAGGGAGGCGAATAGTTCAGCTATCAACAACATAATGATTTTAGGCAAAAACCTGGGGTGCCAGCCGCCAAAGCTGGATCAGACTCGCCTGAAACCAAAAACAAAACAACCAAAAAAAACTTGGAGGGGGAATAAAAAAATGAGCGGACAAATGAACGAACAAATAGAAGTAGGGCAGGCCAACATCAAAGTCATAGGAGTAGGTGGCGGCGGCGGAAACATGACGAACTGGCTATACCTCAAAGGCATACAAGGCGCAGAAATCCTCGCATGCAACACCGACCAACAACACCTAAACGTAATAGAAGCAGACAGGAAATTCCTACTAGGAAAAGACGTAACCAGAGGACTAGGATGCGGCGGCTACCCAGAAAAAGGCGCAGAAGCAGCCCAGGAAAGCCTAACAACCATAAAAGAAGCCCTAAGAGGCTCAGACATGGTATTCGTATGCGCAGGAATGGGCGGCGGAACAGGAACCGGGGGAGCCCCAATCATCGCACAAGTAGCAAGAGACGCAGGATCCATCGTAATCGGAACAGTAACAATGCCATTCAAAATCGAAAGGGCAAGAGTAGACAAAGCCGAATTCGGCCTTCAACAGCTAAGAAAAGTCTCAGACACAGTAATAGTAATAGACAACAACCGCCTAGTACAAATCGCGGGCAACCTGCCAGTACAACAAGCCTTCGCAGTAGCAAACGAGCTAATCGCAACAATGATCAAGGGAATCGTAGAAACCATCGCGGTGCCAAGCCTCGTAAACCTAGACTTCGCAGACGTCAAAACAATAATGACAAACGGGGACGTAGCAGCAATCGGCGTAGGCGCCTCTGACACTAATAACAGGGTGGAAGAAGCCGTAAGAGGAGCCCTAAGCAACCCACTGCTAGACATCAGCTACGAAGGAGCAAGCGGAGCAATCCTACACATCCACGGCGGCCCAGACATGACCCTGGACGAAATCAACAAAGTAGGAGAACTCGTAACAGAAGCCATGGATGACGACGCAAACGTAATCTGGGGAGCAAGAGTCACGGAAGACATGAAAGGCAAGATAACCGTTATGACAATCATAACAGGCGTCAAGTCACCATGGATCCTCGGCAAGCCAACAGCCAAGCAAGCAGAAACAGCAAGGCAACAGCTATCCCAGGACCTCGGCATAGAAATAGTAAGGTAAAACCAACCCGGTTTTACCACACATTTTTTTTTACGCTCAGTACTTTCTATGCCTTCACTGAGAAAACCGAACCCCCAACAAACCCAGTTTTTTTGTGTGAAGGCATTTTTTTCTTTTTTTCAAACAATGGTTTCGGTCATTGGACCCAAGAGGGGTTTCCTTTCAGTCAAGCCCCTGATTTCTTTGTGTTGTCAAGCTGATAGCGCAGACAGAACTCTTTTGGTCAAGCTTTTCTTAAAAGTTTGAGGGGTTTCGCTCTGCTCAAGCCCCTAAAATGGTGTGTTGTCAAACACCGGTGCAGATAACACTTTTTTGGTCAAGCTTTTTGAAAAAGTTTGGATTAGCCCTTGGAACTCCTGTGTTATCGAGCCGAAGGCGAGGACAACGCTCTTTAGTCAAACCAAGAGGAAAGCAACGCTTTCCTTTGGTGCAAGAATGCCTCGCGTTCTCCGCACTTTCGAAAATTTTGAGGAAAATATATAAAACAAAATAGGTTCCTCACTGTATAGTAGTCTAAGAGTGAGAGGGTTTTATGGCTAAATACACGTTCAAAAATATAACAGACCATCCTAAGTATATTTATGGCGTTAATCTACTCCACCAAATACTTGCCAGGGAAACGCCTTCTCGTGCAACCATAAGAAATCTTTATTCTTCTGACGTAGAAAAACCAATTGCTGAACAAGTAGAATATTACTATAAGAAAAAAGGGTTTGAGCCCAGGCAGCCAAGAATTCATCTTTCTAAGCCAAAAACGAGCATTCTTGATGCAAGAGAACGCCTTGGAACTGACCCAAATTATAACAGGATTCGCTCCAGCATTGAAAAGCGAAGCCCTCCGGATATGGCTGACTTAGAAAAAATATTTGGGGGTTATGCAAGTTATGCTGCAAAATTATTGGAAGCTTACATTCACGAGGATTATAGGGATAAATTGAAGCGGCGTTGCGGTGTATTAAACGCTGCGCATGTGTTCAGGGTTGCAGGTGTTGCTTACAAGCAGGGATTGGGCGAGGATTCTGTAATTGCTGCTTTAGCCCATGATTCAGAGGAAGACTTACTGGGGATAGTTAATAACAAGAAAGGAAAGCCTTATGGTTTAGCAGGGATTCTTGATTTCGAAAAAGATTTTTTGCCCGAACAAGTAACTCCACAGGTAAGAATCCTGACGAACTATTACGACTTAATATCTAAGGATTTAAAGCGCACATTTCATAAAACAAAAAAGGTTTTTCCCAGTTACAACCAAGTCAAAAAAAGGCTAGAATCTTTAGAGAAAAAGAATATTCCTCCTGTGCAGGGCAAGATACGTAATCTTGAAAATTTACTGCTTGAAAACGTGGATGTTATCGATAGGGAAGATGTTATAAGAAGCCTTAAGACGCTTGCTTACATGGATTTATATGCCTCGGAATTGTTAACTACCAGCGTAGACTTGGATAAACAAGAGCTCATTGTTGTGAAGGCTGGCGATTTATTGGATAACGCGCATGGAATGGATATGCTTCCTATAGAGAATAGGGTTAAAAATATTCGGAAACAGGCTAATTTTGCCTTGAAAGCCCTTTGCCTGGACTTGGATGTGAAAACTCATGACGCAGTCTTGGAGTTATACGAGAGTTCTCTGAGGATGGCTGAAGCTGAGTTTTTTAGTGTTATGCTGGGAGATGATTCATATCAGGATAGGTTCGCTGCTTCCCTGGCAATGCTTCGTATGGGGCTAGAGGATTGTTTTGTTGAGATGCACTATGATTCCTTGAAGTCTATGTTGCCTTCGAAGTAAACACCTTTTTTGAGCTTTACAGGCCTCCACGTGTCTTTTATGAGTTCTGCGTCTAGCCAATCTGCTAGTTCCTCTGCGTTCCCTATGGTGGCGCTTAGACCTATGAATTGTATGTCTTTCAGCTCTTTTCTTAGGATTGTGATTACTATTTCCAGTGTTGGTCCTCGGCTATCATCGTTCAATAGGTGTATCTCGTCCACAACCACTGTTTTTAGCCTTTTTATCCAAGGCGCTTTATGTCTCAACAACGAATCGAACTTCTCGCTTGTCGTAATAATCACGTCGTTATTA
>PWWA01000012.1 GCA_003562145.1 Candidatus Woesearchaeota archaeon
GCCCGTCGTTCGGGAAAGTGCATAAAAAGGGTTGGGGACTGGAGTTCGATAGGTTTATGTGCTACCTGAGAAAGGATTGTGATCGTTGCGGGTATTTATTGTTCTCTAAGATGGAATTTATGATGAATTAGGTCTTTCTTATCGCTGTAATCAGGGCGGAGAAAGCCAGTAGGAAAGCTATTACTGAGAATATGCTTATTCCCATTACCAAGGGAGGGTAGTCAATAGCGAGGAATCCTGTTATTATCAGTACGGTGGCAATCCCAAGTATCATGAAGCCACGGGTGAAGCCGTATATTTGCTTTTCTATTAGTGTTATCTCAGAAGAAATCTTTTTCACATATATATCATGCTCTTTTCTTTCCTGGAAGTACTTGTTTACTTTTGCGGGAAATGTCTCAGCTAGTTCCTTGAACTCAGCTGCTTTCTTAGCAGTTCTTTCCTTTATGGTTTCCAGTGCGTACTCCTGGAGCGCAATCCTTTCTATGAATGGCTTGCTTGTTTCAACGAAGTTAAAGTCAGGATTTATATTCCTGCAGACGCTTTCCAGTGTTACAAGGGATTTTCCTATTAGGACATATTCCCTTGGGACTTTCCCCTCGTGCTTCCTCGCAACTTTTATGGATTGTATGAATAGCCTCGGGACATTTATTTGTTTAAGGGAAACTGCGTAGTAAGGGCTTAGTAATTCACGCATATCCCTCCTTATTTCGTGGTTGTCTTCCTGTGTTAAGTGCAACTCTATCATCGCGCTTATTATTTGCTCTATGTCTTTCTCTATTAGGGCAACGAATAATTTTTTCATTGCGTGTTTCGACTCATGGTCTATCTTTGTTGCTATTCCGAAGTCCAGCAAGGCTATGCTTTGGCGGTAAGGCTTTTTCAGAACTAGTATGTTTCCTGGGTGCGGGTCTGCATGGAGGAACCCGTCGATGAATACTTGCTTGAAGAATGCGTTTACGAGCTCTTCAGTTATTTCCTTGTTTTTTTCAAGGCTTGATTTTTTGTCTGATAGCTTATCACCTTCGATGTATTCCATTACGAGGACTTTCTTAGTGGTTAATAACGGGTGCGGCCGGGGTATCTTTATCGTTGTGCCCTTGAAGTTCTCATAGAATTTTTCCAGGTTTTCCTGCTCATACAAGTAGTTCAGCTCTGCTTCTGTGTATTCCTTGAATTCCTGTATTATTTCTTCTGCGTTAAATATTTTAGGCTTTAGGTAGTGGTTAATTTGCTTAGCGAAGAAAGCCATTATGTCTATGTCTGTACTCACGATTTTTTGTATTCCTGGCCTCTGGACTTTAACAGCTACTTTTTCGCCTGTTACTAACTTTGCCTTGTACACTTGCCCTATGCTTGCGGAGGCAATTGGCTTTTTCTGGAATTCTGAGAATACATCCACTATTTTTTTTCCGAGTTCTCTCTCAATTATTTTTTTTGCCTCGTTATAAGGGAAGGGCTTCACATTATCTTGCAGCTTGCTTAGTTCCCGGGAGTAATTGAAAGGTATTAGGTCTGGGCGAAGGCTTAGGAGCTGTCCGAGCTTTACGAAAGTGCCACCCATGTCTTCAAGGATTTTTCGTATGGTTGCTGGCTCGGTTTCCGCTTTGGATTTTTGGCGAAATATTTTTTTTGTTTTTGCATTATGCAGAATGTAGTTCAATTCGTGTTTTGCAAGCGTTGCCACTAGCTGCCTGAATCTTTGTGCTTCCCTATATTTTCTTGGCACGCCTTGCAATTTTGTCGCCTCGCCTTAAATCCTGTATCTTCTAAATCTGAAATTGGAGCTATCCGCTATCATTAAGTAAACGCCTATAATGACTAGGAGTAAACCGACGAATATCCTAAGGAAATGCCATATGTATTCCAGCAAGAGTATAAGCCCGAGTATAACCAGGGCTATGCCTGCGATGATCACAAAATGCCTTTTTAAGCTCTTGTCCATCTTTACTACTTCTATTCTTTTAATCAGTATCACCCTTCGTGTATATTATCGGCTTATCCATTAGTATTATGGAGTGCTCAGCCTGGCTTACTATGCCCTTGGCCTTGTCCAGGAGGGGCGGGTGCTCTTGTATTGAGCCGTTCGCCTTTAGTTCGCGAAGCGCAAATCCTGTTTTTCCCACGCCCAGCTTTTTATGCAGCCACCTAGCGGTGAACGGAAGCCCTTTATATTTTTTTATCTCCTGCAAAGCTTGCCTCGTGAAGGGGCTTCTTGCAGGCTTTTCTTTTACGAGGGTGAATATTGTTGGGTTTGAGCTTTCGTAAACGATTCCCGCGCCTGTGCTAGCAAATGGCTCAATTGCTATGACTTGGCCTTCCATTAGCTGTGTTTCATCGCCTGTATCAAAGTTGGGAATTGTGGGCTTTGCATGGACTTCGTACCTTGCAAGGGCGTGGCCTGAGAGGTTTCTTATCGGGGAGAAGCCATAACTTGTTATCACTTCCTGGATTGTCCGCCCTATTTCTCCGAGAGTTGTTCCCGGAAATGTTTTTTTTAGTGCTTGCCTTAAGGCGTCTTCGGATGCTTTCACCAAGTCATCCTTGTCGCCAAGGTTAACGGTGCGGGCAGTGTCAGCGATGTATCCGTCCACGTGGACGCCTACATCGAGTTTTACAATGTCACCTTCTTTTATAGTTACGTCGTCTTCTGCGGGGCAGTAATGGGCAGCCGTGTTGTTTATCGCGATTTGCGCGGGGAAAGCTGTTTCGGCGCCTTGGCTACTTATGTATTCTTCTGTTTCATCAAGGATTTTTTTTACTGAGGCACCTGGCTTTATCATTTTAAGGCCTTTTTGCAGGGCAGCGTATGCTATGATTCCTGCTTTCGTATATGATTCTACCTCGTTTTTTTCCATGAAATATGACAAAGTGCTGTTGGTATTTTAAATTTTTGCCTTTCGATGGACTACATGCCGAGTACGCCTTGGAACAGGAATATGTTCATGAAGAAGTATCCTCCGAACAGTAGCGCTGAGTATATGACGAAGCTTACCATATTGGAGTCAATATTGCTTATTATTTTGTATGGGTCAGAGCCTGTTTCAATCTGTGTCTGGAATAATGATAATACTATAACTATTTCAACGAGGTAAAGCCCTACTATTGCGGCTATAAATATGGGGCTTATGACTTCTGATGTGTCAACTAGTTCTAGAGCGAAATCGCCTCCGCCGAAGATTGCTGTTATGGCTGCCATTTGCTGTGTTATAAACTCTATTGATTTCAGTATAGCGTACGTCATGACGACGGCTGACGCGCATAGCAAGGGGGCGAGCATGCTCGTGCTTATCCTTATCAGGCCGGCGGTTTCTGAGAGCAGGGTTTTTATGTAGTCATCCAGCTTGTACGTGTTTATTACTTGCTGCCTTACAGTTCTCGCGGCTTTGGAAGCGCTTTCCTGGTCTACTTCTTCAAATGAGGCTATTTGCAGTATTACAGCGCGGATTTTGCTTGACGGAAATACTTGCTTCATTTCCATTTCAAGGACTTCTCTCAAAGATTTTTTTGATGTTTTTATCTTGCTTTTAATAGTGGTGAAAGCTGTGACAACAGGGTGGTCTTTGAAGCCGAGCTGGTTATAGTCATCTATCACTCCATCTATTACCCTTTCAAAGGGCGCGTTTAACGTGTAATACGTAGAGAAGCTTTGCAAGATGAAAGGCAGGTCTTTCTCTACTTCATCTATATTGTGCCATATCTTTTTGTATGAGCGCACATAAAAGGAGGAGTACGCCTTAATCCCGATTGCGAGGCCCGCCCCTAATAGCCATGCAAGGGCAAACAACAGGAAGCTGTCAGTGGTGCCTGCAGGGTCCCGCAGCACCTGGATTATTGCAGGGACTGCGGGGAGCCCGAGAACGAACGCTATTCCTAGTGAGATATAAATATATATGTGTGGCATGGGCTTGTAATCCTTGTGGTCCCGCATCTTTATGGTGTCTACCTGGACTCTTTTTGAGGAGAAGGAAAGCGCAGCGATTAATACTACTGAAGGAAAGAATATTACGTATACAAAGGCAAGTATTTCTGCGCGTACAAGCTGCGGCATGAAAACTGCGAGTATGGGCAGGCCCAGCAATGATAGTATGGGTAGCAGTATGCCTCCGCCTATTAAGAGCTTTGTTTTTTTGGAGAGTTCCTCAGCCGACCTTTTTCCGAGGGTCATATAGTCTATCATTAGGGTTTCTATTGTTTCTGATATTAGGCGATCCCTGTCTCTTTCTTTTGAAAGCGCAGCCATTTGGAGCAGCCTTAAGCCTTTAACGAATTGCGGGTTTACGTCGTTCCATACAAATACGTATTCATTTATTGCTTCTCCAAGAGTTCTCTTTGTTTTTCTTTTTA
>PWWA01000028.1 GCA_003562145.1 Candidatus Woesearchaeota archaeon
GAGCCGATAACCAGTCACAGGCCCTAAATACCTCTCCCTTCGAGGCTTCCTCACAACTTCCTTTCTTGCAGCTTTCTTTCTCCTTATCAGTTTCAGGATAGCAAAAAGAATTAATAACAACAAAATTATTAGTAGCAACAAGTAAATAATGGCTATTATGTTTGCAGCAACATAAAAATATGCTTGCTCATACCATGCAGGGCCTGCCAACCTCAGCCTGAAATGCTGCTCGTAAACAACACCTGTATCAGACTCTATTGACAAGCTGAAGCTGTGAGTTGTTATGTTTGAGTCATCCTGGTAGAGCAAAAGAGTTAGCTGTTTTGACTCGCCTGGATTAAGATTTATAAATGTTTCTTCAAGCGAAACAAAATTTGTCCCGGTAAGGATTATAAAGTAATCGGTTGCCTCTATTCCCTTATTAGTTATTGTCATAATTATAGTTTCATCGCCGTGCCTCGCAGTTATCCTGGCAGGCCTTACCTCTGGAAGCGTGGTTGCGTACTGGTTGAATATTTGCAAAGTTTTTTCTTGTGTCCATCCAATGTCTAGCTCTGGGTGTACGAGTGTTAATCCCACAGTCATATATTTCCTAGCGATTTCGTCATCAGTCGCGATGAGTGTTACGTTTATTGTTTCTTCCTGCCCAGGCTCGAGGTAAATACTGCTTATATCTATGAACGTAGTTTCTTTGGGGAATGAGTTAACAGAGAAATTCGTCGCCCTTACCCCATCATTTAATATTTTTGCTGTATAAGTGTTTATTCCTGTTGAGTCCTTGTCAGGCACTTCAAGGGTAATAATTGGGTTGTGGCATCTCTCTACGATTAGCAACACGTCTTGGGTTGTTTCCATATCCCCTATTCCTGTGGTTATTCTTACTTGGAATTCATATGTGCCTTTCCTGCTCGGAGTAGGTGTTCCTTCGAGGTGTAGTGTTCCTGCTTGTGTTGGGTCGAGGGTTAGCGTTTTCTTTGGTATTGTTATGAAGTCTGGGGCGTTAATTGTTTGCAAACGGAAATCATTTGTGACTTTCGCATTATTTATTATTTCAACAGGGATTATTTGTATTCCTGTTTCACACATGCTTGTCTCCAAAGGTATTTTTACCTCGAAACCGTATGCTTGCTCTATTTTTAGCGTGTGAATTATCCTTGCTTCTAGCCTGTTGTTCAGGGAGCGTATTAGGAACTCGTTTTTGACATCCCCATATAAATCACAATCAGGCATGAATTGCGTTGTAATCACACCAGTCCTGCCTGGTGGCAATACAAGGGAGTATGCTTCTTCCGAGAAGAATTCCTTATTTGTCGCAGGCCTTATGATGTACTCTTCTTCAAATGGAGCGGGATTGATTATTTGCAGCGTATAGTTTACAGGCTCACATGGCCGGCTCACGTTTTTTTCGGCGAATAAAGCAGCATCTATTGTTTGGCATCTCTCCAGGAAGAGCTGCCTCCGCACTACTTTCTCAACTCCGAAATTATTGGAAACAAAAACGTTGTATTCCAGTGTTCTTTCCCTGTCGGTGCATGGAGCGCTTAAGGATAAAAGTATTTTTCTTTCCTGTCCTGGCTCCAATGATATCCTGTCAATTGTTGCCTGCGCGTAACTCGGAATGTCCGTGCTTATTTCGTATTCAGCCCTGAAGGTGCCTGTATTCCTTATTATTATTTCATCTGCTATTGCGCTGCATAAGCATAGCGAAGGTGATGGCTGCGTTGCGCCTAGGAAGAAATCATATGATACCGAGTATTTTACTATATCTATTGTTTCTGCTTCGGCAGCCAGTGGAATTAATAATGCTGTTAAGAACAGGATTGCCATGACAATCATTTTTTTTGATGGCGTCGTGGTTTCCATTTTCTTTCATCCTGGCTTCCCGATTCACAAAAAGCTTCTAATCGCGTAAATAAAAAGAAAAGAAAAAAAAGAAGTGTTACCGGGTTTTCAGTAGTACGTCTGTGTTTCGTCTTCAGAGTCGCCTTTTCCGCCTTTCCTGAGCCTTGTAAAGACCAGCACCAATCCTAAGATTATCAGGACTATTACCAGTATTACTAGCGCCCATTCAAGCACAGTCCTCAAGTCCATTCTAGGTGCAACATCATCTTTTACTGTTGCTACCGCGCTGAATTCCCTGGTCTCATCCGCGGACTGTATTCTTACCCTGAACACATGGTCTCCTGCTTCTGCTCCCGCTTTAGGTGTTAGGTGTAAGTAAACGGTTTGTGATTCTCCGCCTCTTACAACTACTACGCTTGCCGGGTCAAACCTGCTGGTTCCCCACTCGCTTACCCCTGATACGCTTAGCACGTAGTTCTGTGCCTTTGTTCCCTGGTTCTCTATCAGGATTGGATAGATTGAAGAAGTTCTTGGTGTTAGTTGGATTGATTCAGGGACTGTTATCACTGTTTTCTTTTCTGGCGCCACGGGAACATCAGGTGCTTTCACTATTAGCCTCTTGGTTTCCCTTATTGAGTGGAACCTGTCGAATTCAACAGTTGCAACTACTTCGTAATCTCCTGATAATGCGTTTGGCGGGATTCTTAGCACTAGTGCTTCGAAGGAAACAGACTCGTCCGGTCGGATCTCGTCGATTGTTTCGAATGCGCTGATTCCTAGTGCTGGGATGCTTATTCTTGCTGTTACATCGTCAAGCCTGTAGTTCCCTAAGTTTTTGACTCTTAGCGTGGTTGAGATGGCTCTTCCCGCTTCCATCGTGGTTGATGGGCTTATGTAGAAGTCAGTTATTTTTAGGGCTTTTTCTTCGGCTATGCCGTGCACTGATAACTGGTAGTTGTATGTTATCAGGTTAGGGTTGTTCTCGTCTGAGACGATCAGCCTTAGCTTGACATCCTTCATATCCATGTATGTTGGTACTTCAAGTTTTAGGTCGAAAGATCTTTTCTGTCCTGCTGGCAGGTTGAAAGTCCTTGTGTAGTCTGTGACCATGTCCCTTTCGTATTGGGCGTACCTGTACCCTGAGATTAGGCCTTGTATCTGTGCGTTCCTAACATCTTCTGAGCCTGCCTCAACAGTCACTCTTACATTCATTGTGTCTCCTCTCTCGACGTAGAGTATGTCTCCGTCTTCGGCTCTGTCGCCGTTTATCCTTACAGTGTCTATTGTAAGGAAGTCTTGTGCCATTACTGCTGGCACTGCGACGAGCATTAAGACCATCAGTATTGCGCTAACAATTTTGCCTTTATTCATTTTATCCTCCTCCTCATATTTGTTTTTTTAATCCTCATAAATACTTGGTATTTATTCATGAGTGAAAAACACCAGTCATATATAAATGTTTTGTTTTTGTAACTATTTTGTAGTGATTACTCTATCGTTATCGGGTAGTATTTAGTCCTGCTAATCCCACCGCCAGTAACTCCAATAAGCGCATAATACTCACCCGGCGGAATTACGTCAAACTCCGATATAAACCCTGTAATTGACCTATGCTCCGTCCTGCCAGGCCTGAGCGTGAAACTCGTACCTCGTTCCTGAATACCTAGCTCAGGTATGCTAAAAGTCATCCTCAAGCCAGTTATTTCCTCGCCGTAGCTAGGCATAAAAAAGGTTGCACGGGCAGTATAAAAGTCATCTATGTGCAACACGCCGAAATCAGAGCCGTAAACATAAAAATCCACAACGTTAACCCTTGTCCTGTCATCAACATCAAGCAAATCACCATAACGCCTGCCGGCAAAAGTCTCTCCAACGGTGCTTCCGCTCCTATCATCAGCAGTCCTAACTGTGAGGAAAACATTATACCTGCCTTGCTCGCTGAACGATCGCTCAACAAAAGGACTTGAGGTCACAAATTCTTCTATGGTAACACCAAACCTTGTTATCTTCCACTCATACAAAACAACACCTATGCCTTTCGGGTCATATGATTGCGAAGCATCCATCTTAATAGTCTCGCCTACAATTGTACTGCCCGGCATTACCAGTATGGCAACAGGGTTTTCAGGCAAGGGCTTTTCACCAACGAATACTTGCTTCACGGCCGTATCGGCTAAGCCGTTAGCATCCGTAACAACCAGAGCAACAACATATGTTCCGGGAGCGCTAAACACATAACTAAAAATTTCGCCCTCACCAACCTTAACATTATCAACAAACCACTCAAACTTAACGATGGGTGCATCGCCCTGAGTTGAAGTGCTTGTAAATACAACTGTCTCTTGCTCTATTGGGCTTATAGGATTGTAAACGAAGTTCGCAGCCGGTCCTTGCTTCGGCTTCTCAGAAACAAGTACTTGCTTTGTCTTTGAGTCTGATAAGCTTCCGGTGTCCGTAACTGTTAGCTTAACGTTGTAAGTTCCCGGAGCAA
>PWWA01000104.1 GCA_003562145.1 Candidatus Woesearchaeota archaeon
AGCAACAGGCATAGGCATCGGGGCAGCCCTCGCAATAGATGGCCCAGGACTTGTTTATAAGATGCAACCAGAAAGCGAGAAATACACGATAGCAGTAAACAAAGAAAAAGTTAAATGGGCTGACCACACCCTCCAATCAGACCTTTTATGGGGAGACAAAGGAATACAAAACTTCATAATGGTTAACAATATAGACGATGCAAACGCTGTGTATAGCTCAATCCAAGAAAAAAACAATATAACTCACACAGACACTTACAGAGGCATGGAACTAAAAGTGCCATCAAGTTATGAAAAGGAAAACAGCCATTTTTATGCAACCAAGGAATTCATCAAATACCTAAAATAATTTGCAAAATACAATCAAAGAGGCATGACGAGATGAACACAAATGATTATCAAGGAAACGAAAAGGACGCGACTTCAGGCAGCCCTGAGAGAAAAAAGGGTAAAAATATGTATTCTGCCTTGTTTAAAGAATTGTATGTTAAAGGAATCGCCGGCAAGTTTAGTAAAACATGGGATTCATCAAAAAATTGCTTGCCCCCCAATGGCTGGGCATCAAGAGACACCATGTATCCTTCAAAATTCGTAGGCATCGACGGCGTTTCAGGTGTTGATCGCAACACAACTGTTTTTCTCTCAGATGACCTGGATTTGAGTTTAATAGAAAAAATAGTTGATAATTCAAGCAGGCATTATTTGGAGGAAGTGTCTTCTAATGGCTTTGAGTATTACAGAGTTAAATGGGAGAGCTTATTGACAGCAGGGATTCCTTTCGTTGCTTTGGATGTTGTTGTTGACGGCAATGATTTAGTGGAAGTGAAAAAGAATTGTTTTAATACTGTTCTTTCAACATATGTTTTAGGGAATTATTTGGAGAAGAAGTACGGCGGGCTAATGCTCAAGAATGATTTACAAGAATAATCTTTGGTAGTTCATGAATATGTTGTTTGCGACTTCTATTTCTTCCATTTTTTTTATTTCCCCTATTTTTTTGATTGCTAAGCAGACGTTTTCTGGTACGTTTCTTTCGCCTGGTGTTGGTGCCATGTATGGGCCATCTGTTTCTGTTAAGAGCTTGCTTAGATTAACGTAATTTGTCATGTCTTGGAATTGTTGGGATTTAATGACTGATACGGGTATGCTGAAATACCATCCTTTGTCTGCGGCTCTCTGCATTAGTTTCTTTTTCCCGGAGAAGCAGTGCAGCACAGGATTCTTTAAGGAAGAGCTTTCAAGCATCTCTATAACATCAAGTTCTGCTTTTCTGGAGTGGATGATTAGTGGCTTCTTGGTTTTTTCGCTTATCCCAATGATTTTCTCAAAGAATTGTTTTTGAATACTTGTTTTCCTGTCCTTGTATTTTTCGTCTTCAGGGTACTTGTAATCTAGCCCGACCTCGCCAATTGCGACTTTTTCCTTGTTCTTCCTGATAAAATCCAGTTCTTCGTCGACTTCCTCTTCCGTAAATTCCCATGTGTGCGTTGGGTAAAACCCTAAGGCTGGCTTCACGACTCGAAATTTCTTGGCTATTTCAAGCACGGAGCGGTTGCTCTCTTTGTGCACGCCGTTAGCAATCACTGCTTTCACACCGGATTCTTCGGCTTTCTTAAGCACTTTGTCAAGGTCTTTGGCGTATTCAGGGAAATCCAGGTGTATGTGCACATCAACGAGCTTCATTTTTGTTTTGTTGTTTTAGGCAGGTTTATATTTATTCCCGTTTTTCCTTTTTTCATGGTTTCTAACGGGCTTAGGGTTGGGGTGGTAATTTATACGAGTATATTGGCTGGATTTGGGGGCGGTTATTATTGTTTTAAAAAGGCTGATATTCCTTTTCCTGGTGATGTTCCTGTCATGGCTGAGCACACAAGAATTGTTGAAAAGATTGATTCTTTGGAGTCCAGGCTGAAAGGTTTTAGCTTGGCGAGGACTGATTCTTTTGATGAGTACATTGGTTTGCGTGAGCAACTCTTGATTGCACGCAGTGATAGCGTGTCTGTTGTTGGGAGCAGTGAATTCAGGGGATATTCGGATTCTCTCAGGTATAGCAGGAAGTGGCTTGGTTTAGGGTATTTTTTGAGTTTTGGCGCTCCTCTTCTCGGTTTCTTTAGCGCTTTGCGGCTTTCCAAACCCAAAAAATAGTATTTTTATTACCAAAAAGTGGTTAAAAAACGAAACATTTAAATACTTGTTATACCTACTACTTAATGGTGAAAATACCTGTTCAGGTATTTTTCGGGGAGGCAATCGTGATCAAAACCACCCTCTCACCAAAAGAAACACCTCCAAAAACGTTTCTAAGCCTCCCCGGAAACCACCAACACAGAAAACCAAAGAATTAAAAAAAGCAAAAAAAATATTTACTTAGACGGCAAAAAAACAGGCTTAAACCAAGAATGAACCAAAAAATCTCCCTGGAAGACTGCATTCACATAACAAACAAATACCGCGGTGCACCAAGCATAAGCCAACAAGACCTAACAACAGATTCCTATTCTGAATACACCGTAAACGCATCATCACAAAAAGAACTTATACACACCCTTGAAAGCATAGAAAAGAAATTATTAGAAAAAAACACGAACCAAAAATCAGTGAACGAAACGCTCATAGCAGTATCCGAAATAATACAAAACGCACAAGAACATTCATGCAAGTTCAGCCCGGAAAAAGACATTTACGTATCAATCCTGACCACACCCAAATACTTCCTTGCAGGAGTAGGCAACAAAGGCAACCCATTACAAATAGACAAAGCACGAGAACTCCTAAAAAAATATGACCCTAAAAGCACATCCCCAAGAGGCAGGGGCTTCGAAATGATAAGAAGAACCACAGACATAATATACATCCCACAACTCGGAGAATACTCTGAGATAATAATAGGAAAAATATTATGATAAGGCGCCCAGCCCTTTCTTAATATCACTAAAAACGCTTTCAATCATTTGCTCGCCGTTAACAGAAACAACCCGAACACCTTTTTCCCTAAAAAAATCTATTAGCGGAGAAGTATTCTCATGAAAAATCTGCAAGCGCTTCCTCACCGCCTCAGGAGTATCATCCTCCCTCTGAACAATTTTACCGCCGGCAGCCTCGCATTCCTTAACATCTTCCTCAGTAACATGGTCATCAATAAATATTTTCTTTGTAGCAGTACAAATCCTTCTCTTCCCAATCCTCTTAACAGCTTCCTCGTCACCAATATTGACAACGATAACACAATCAACACTTGCTATTCTCATTAGGTGTTCTGCCTGGTGCAAATTCCTAGGATACCCATCCAACAATAAATCCTTATTATTTTCAACAACCTTCCTAACAAGCTCGTCATTAATCTCATCAGGGATTAACCTGCCTTCTTTCATGTAATCCCTTAAAAGCCTGCCCAAGTCAGTTTCACTCTCAGCCTCTTCCCTAAGGATGTCCCCCATTGAAACATGCCTTACGCCATACTCCTTTGCTATAAGCCCTGCCTGTGTTCCTTTCCCAGAGCCCTGCGGACCCATTATAAGCATAATCATCCAAAATAACCCCTGTCTTCTTCTATCTTTACTTGTTCGCTCCACGCCTTTTTCATCTTCCCGATTATCGAAATCATTTCAGGCTTCATAGAATTCCATTCTTTATAAGAATTTTTTATTAACCTAACAGCTTTTTCCTCGTTATAATCAACTCCCAGCTCCAAGGCCTCCCTCGTAATGCGCATACCTTTATTGTATAGCTGGTTCAAAACCGGCCTTTCCTTAGGGGTTATAAGGCTTGCCTCGAGCATAACACTAAACCTGGAATCAGGGTGTATAAGGCTCTCAAATACCTGTGTGTAAGAATCAACCTTATCATATATCCTCTTCGCAATCTCTCTTAAGACATTCGCATCTTTTTCTATGCTCCCAACCTCAAAGGCCGCATCCATTTCACCAAGGGAAGGCAGACCATGCTTTTTCCTCAGCTTTTCATATTTATCCTTCATAGAACAGCAGGACAACAACTTGTTTTTTTATACTTTATTGTTTTTCACCAAAGAAATCATTTATCATGCCCTCGTAAAGCATTGTAACCTTCAAGCTCCACGTATCCGGGAAGCATCTCTTATACATAGGCCATTCATACCTTTCATCAAGAAACACTATTACTCCCCTATCCGTCTCACTCCTTATGCACCTTCCCGCTGATTGCAAAGTCCTATTGAAAGCAGGGAATAAATACCCGTAATCCCAGCCCTTCCCGAATTTTTTCTCATAGTAATCAATCATGGCTTTTGTCTCTA
>PWWA01000063.1 GCA_003562145.1 Candidatus Woesearchaeota archaeon
TAAAAGAAGATATGAATGAAGCCCTCTCTAAGTCCCTGTTCACAGAATTCACGAATTCGCTCATCGTGCGAATCCTGGACTCATATGTCTCCTGCTTTTCAGCATGCCTGGGCGCCTGAACGGCAAGAAAACTAAAAAGCACTACTAATATTATGAGGCTTGCGCTTACAAGGTATGTAAAACCTTTTCTTCCAAGCTTCTTCATTGCCAAACCTCTATTTTTACTTGTGATGGACCCCACAGATATGGGACTTCCCCTATGACTGTTGTGACTATCTCCAAGTCCAATTGGTTAATGTTAACGAAGACCCTGCTGCTATTGGCCAAGTCCAATTGCCTTAACAAAGAGTAAACTGCTAAATCGTACGTGTCAGTGTTATCATAGCTTATGTTTCCTGGCCGGTAACTGCAGGCTTTGCCGCCGTCGTACCCTGCCGGCACTTTTATCTCGTCATACGTCCCGTCTTCATAGGCAACTGTCCAGGTGCAGCCCTCTATTTTTTCGGTTACATCTGTCCTGGATGTGACTGCGGGTATCATAGCTGTATAGATAAAGCTGTTATGAGGTGAGCACCCCGTCCTGTTCTCAGGTGATTCCCCTGTTTCCACGAACAAAGTATTGTTGCCTTCTTGTATAATGTCTACAGGGACTTGTATGGCTAATGGGTCTCCAAGCCGATAGTAAGGAACGTAGTAATCAGACATGTTAAAAACGGTTACATTATTAGCAACGACTAAGTCCGACCAATGCATTCCAGAGTAAGAAATTACTTTTGCATCCACAATTTCCAGGCCTCGCGGTATGTTTATTGTTTCATCGCAATTATGAAGTGGCTCGTACACATTAACGCTTATCTTCCCAGGGCTGACCCCGCTAACTATGGGGTCATACGTAAAATTTATGTGTGAGTCGCCGAATAATTTTGAGCCTGTAATTTCCTGGTCTACTATAACTGTCTGGTTTTCCTGTTCAAGCCTTTCAAGTATCTCCATGGAAATGTTCTGGTATATCATTCTTAGTTCTTCTATGTCAGAGCTATGCTGGTAAGTCCCGTTCCCGATTTCTGCTATCTGTGTTAGCATGTCTCCTGCCTGGTCGCAGTCATCCACAGGCCCGAATCCAATCGTGAAAATAGTGGCGTTCAGGTTGTTAGCAGCCCTTTGCGCTGCTATGATTGCGTTTTGTGCTGCCCCTGGGTTGTTTGTGCAGTCCGTGCATTGGCTTTCCACGGTTGAAGCCGGGCAGTTTCCGGGCTGCGTGCAGAGGCCTGTGCATTGCTGTCCTCCAAAAGTTGTTGATGTGCCGCTGCACCCGTCGTCTCCGCAGTGCGTTGGGACTCCATTCGTCATTACTACTATGAATTTTGACCTGTTGTCTGAGCTGTATTCTTCTAGTAACTCGTATGCTTGGTTTATTGCGCATGACATGCATATTAATCCTAGGCCGTTAGGGTAGCTGTTAATGTATCCTTTTATTGCTTCTGCGTCATCAGGGTTATCGTAGTATTTTATCCGGTCTTGGTGTATGAAAACCGGCCAAATCCTGTTCCCAGTGAAATTCATCACTGTGTCAACGAATTCGTTGTCAACGCATTTCGCCATGTTCGTCCTTCTTGTTTCAGGGTCTTCGAATACTTGGTCGCATTTAGCCCCGAGGTTTCCCATGTTCCAGTTGGCTACTGCTCTCATCATGCTCCTGCTAAAATCAGTTATCAGTATTACGTCTGCGTTGCCGCCTGTAAGTATTTGTGTTGTTGCGTTGTAAGATGCAAATCTTAATGGGATTGTGTTCCTGCTTAATTGCTCGTAATCCAGGTTGTATGTGTTTAGCAATTCTTCGTTGCTTAGGTGCACTTGTTGCTCTCCGCCTTCACTTGTGTTAAGTGTTATTATTCTTTCGCCTATCGTTATGTATGTCTGTGTTCCTATTCCTGATTCGAAGTGCAATGCTATATTCATTGTTTCCAGGGTTCCGGGTATGTAGAATGAGTCGTATAGGTTTGCAAGCCCGTATATGCCTGGGAAGTAATACTGGTCTTCCCCGAAGCTTATGCTTTGCTGTAATTCATCTGTCCTATAGTCTATTTTCAGGAGTCCTCCTGCAACGTAGCTATTTGTAAGTCCTGAGGTGAAGTTAATGCTAAAATCATTTCTTCCTGGGTTGATGCTGGTTTTGCAATGTTCCAGGCTCCACGTGTTTACGACCATTGAAGCTGTATCTGGCGTGAATAATGGGCTGCCCGGGCTTTGTTCGCATAGCTCGCTGTTTATGTAGAACTCGAAGTTGCTTGCGTAATCGCCTTCCAGGTGTATGCCGACAATCCTTGTTTCATTTACATCCCCAGGTATATCATCTATGAAAAACGTGATGTTTCCCTGGCCTACGAATCCCCCGAAGAAAGCGTATGAAGATGTTTTTTTGTTCCTTATTCTTTTCAGGAACGCGGAAGAGCTGTATCCTGCCAGTGGCTCTCCTTCCGTTACGCCTGATAAGAACCTTGTGCCTGTAACAACGTTTTTCTTGTTATCGTAGTCTTTCGTGTGTATTTCCTGTCCTTGTATGCTTAGGCGTACCCCGATTTTCTCTGGCAAGATACTATGTGTTGCTGCGTGGAATAATGAGCTGGCTTTGCCTGTTTTGTTTTCCGCCCAGAAAACGCCTATTTGGTCTAAGATGCTTAAATTAGTATCGGTTATATTGCCGTTAAGTATTTCTTGCTCTATGAATGGGTGGTCGAGCTCCCCTACTTTTAGGTTTGAAAGGCTGTTCAATAAGTCGTTGGATAAGAAGCTTTTTTGCTCTACGCCTGTGTCTTGGAACGGGTTGTTTATCACCAATACGGCCAGACTCATTAGTAGCAGGCTGGCAAGTAAGGCATCCATAGTATAGTACATTGCTTTCCTGTTTTTCTTTAATTCCAAGAGTATATCACCATTTTGACAAGCTTCGAATCGTGTATTAGTATGCGCTCAATTCTTACAAGGTTATCATAATTTAAGCTTTCTAGTGCAGGGTTGCATTCTGCGTCTGTCTCTATTTCGTACCCATAGTTGCACTGGGTTATGTTAAGGGTTTCTCTTCCGTCATTAAAATAAAAGAAGTAATCATGCCTTGTCTGCAGCAAGTTCTTTGTGTTATTGTAATTTAGCTTGTTGTATTCTTCCAGCTTAGTTGTGCTGAGCCTAGTCTTGTTTTCCAGTAGCCCGGGTATTACTACGCTGTCCTCGTCCCATTCATGTGGGTGGCCTTGGCTCATTAGCTGGCCTGATAAGTGTACTGTGTCTTTGTATAATTCATCGTATTTGTCTGATGGATTCGCATTGATTATGAGTGATATGCTTGTAATGGCTACTATTAGGAATAGTGCTAGCGCGATTATGAAGTCCGCCGTCCAAACCTGTGCTTTCCTGCTCATTTTTATGGGTTTATGTATATGCTCCCGTTTTGCTTTGTTATCCTGTTAATTCCTTTTGTTAGTTCACCAATTGTTTTCGGCGTGGCGAAATATATTTCTCTTCCCATGTAATCTATTGTCATATGCGATGTTTCAGCGTTGCTCCACATTGTTATCCCGTAATCCCTTCCATTTATCCTTTCAGGAATGTCTATGATTCTGTTGTACCCTTCCTGCATTTCTGCTGCGAGTATCAATTCTCGTTGGAGGCCCATCCCGAAATCCGTCAGCTCAAAATATGTTGTTTCGTCTGCCTTATCCGAAGATATTAATGCTGTCGCAATAAGTATTACTAGCAGGATTATTATAGCCATTCCTGCCAGCATTATGAATTCTATTGCTATCTGTGCTTTCCCCGTTTTCATTTTTATTCAGCATCTGTTATTATGACTTGGGCTTCTTCCGCTCTTAGAAGTATGGTTTTTTGGCCGGGCGTATTTGTAAGGTTGCCTGTCATGTTCGCAGCTGTGTCTTTTACAACATCGTAATCCATGTCCGTTGTTGAAACGCTAAACGTTATAGTGGTTTCGTGTATCGATATGTTTTGTATTCCTCCCGGGAAATTTACTTTTATTGTCCTCTGCGCAGGGGTTCCCATAAAATATACTTCTTCTGCCGCGCTTATTATTTCTGTTGCGGCTCTCTGTACTTGTGCATGGGTTACGTCAGACCTTATGTTGCTTTGCTGCGTTGAGAATATTATTAGCAATGGCAGCGTCATTATTACAGCAACGGAGAATATCGCCATGTACTCCA
>PWWA01000002.1 GCA_003562145.1 Candidatus Woesearchaeota archaeon
AACCCATCCCGAGCAAGTCCCTTCTTATATCCACCTCGTTCTCTGATTCGAACATAGTAGCATCTACATACCTGCCTGCAAGGCTCCCTGTTTTGCCTGATAACAATTCTAGCATATGAGAAACAGTCATCCTAGTAGGGATTCCATGAGGGCTAAATATTATATCAGGCTTCAAGCCGGAAGCCGTGAACGGAACGTCTTCCTCGGGAACAACAAGGCTTATCACTCCTTTCTGGCCGTGCCTAGAGGTAAACTTATCGCCTATCTCAGGAATCCTTTGTTCGCGCAGCCTTACCTGGACAAGCTTGTTGCCTTCTTCGTTCTCAGTCAAGGTAACAAAATCCACAATTCCTTTCTCGCCATGCTTCAGCGCCATGCTTGATTCCCTCCTGGAATCAGATGCCAGGCTGTATTCGTCCATGCTGCTAAGGAACCTTGGAGGGCTTACCTTTCCAATCACAACATCGCCTTCCTTAACACTCGCTTCCGGATAAATAATTCCGTCTTCCTCTAAAAACCTGTAATCGTACTCAGACCTATAGCCACGAACCTCTTTGTCAGGTATTATTATCTCATCCATTAGCCCTCCAGAGTACCTTAGTTCCTCCGAGATAACCGGCCTGAAATAAGTTGACCTGCCAAGGCCCCTGTCGATACTGCCTTTGTTTATTACAATAGCGTCCTCCATATTGTAACCCTTATATGTAAGGACTGCCACAATAACATTTTGCCCGGAAGGATGCTTATCATAATCAGAAATTGAATGAGTAATACTTTGGACGATTGGGTAATGCGGGTAATGCAATATGTTTACATCCATATCCATTCTTACCAAAAAGTTAGCCGCATAAAACCCAACTGCTTGCTTCTGGTTCTTTGCACCCTGGTTTAAGCGCACACCTTGATTGTAGTTACCGAAGGGAACCAAGGTTGTTATTAGCCCGAGAAGGTCTAAGCTGCTTATCTCCATATGCGTATGCTCAGGAGTTATTTCTTCATCTGAGAACGCGACCAAAGCGTTTTCCTCCTCAGTTGCATCAAGATACTCGATAACTCCTTGCTTTAAAAGGTCAGGCCATGCAATCTCTTTTTTTTCTAGTTGCTGTAAGTGCTTTTCCGTAACCAAAGGCTTGCCTTCTTTTACCACTATTAAAGGCCTCGTAGCCCTGCCCTTGCTAGTCTCAATAAGCACTTTGTCTTCATCCTCTGAGTAAGCGACGTTTACATAGTCAGATATTTTCCCCATTCTCCTCTCAGAGATTACTTGCTCAACGAAATCCTTGGGCTTGCCCACAGTCCCAATGTACTTGTTATCCATGAATACGTCCGTCATTTTGCCATCACCGGTTCAAAACCATAGCCCTTTAGCTTTCCCACTAGTTCTTCCTCGTCAACACCACGCGTGACCCTTGCGAGTAATGCCAAGTTCTTCCTTAACCCAATATTGGTTCCTTCAGGCGTTTCGCTCATGCACAACCTGCCCATATGCGTAGGGTGCAAGGCCCTAGCCTCAAAGTTTTCCTGGCTTGCACTAAGAGGGCTGATAACTCTTTGCAACGCCGAGAGCATTTGTATGTAGTTAAGCCTTTCAATCCTTTGGCTTATGCCTTTCCTATTCCCGCTCCAGTTACCAGTAGCCATGCTGCTATAAATCCTCTGTGTTAACAGTTTCTCCCTAATTATCACTTTTATGCTTGGGAACTTACCTCTTTTCACGATTCTCTGAAAGTTATAGAGCAAATCGCCTATTAGAACTTTTATGTTAACCCTAAACAAGTCGGCGAGCAAATCACCGGCCATCTTAAGCCTTTTATTACCATAATGGTCCTTGTCAGCCTCAGCCAGCTCCTTGTTGGAAACACGTATGTACTCCTTTAAGTACTTGCAAATGTTCTGCGCCTTTGCAATCCTGGCATCACTCGTTATGCCTATATGTGGCAACAAGTACTTGTCAAGTATTTCCTTAAGCCTTTCAACCCTTACCTCCCGGGGCTGCGTAATCCCAATTTTCTTGGCAACATAATCAAGCGCGTCTTCCTCAGTCTTTATATCCACGAATTCATATAGGTTTATGAACACTTCAGAGCTGTTAGGAAGATCAACGAGCCTCATTATTTCCTCGTCTTTCGTCACGCCAAGAGCCTTTATTATTACCACCAGAGGAATCCTTTTAACCCTTGTAAAAGTCAGATAGAAAATCTCGTCCTTTAATTTCTCCATTTGATGCGGTATCTTATACGATCCTTGCTCAGAGAAAACCTTGCCAATGTAAGCACTAATGCCTGTAGCCTGGGACTCAACCAAGAATTTGTTAGGGGCCAGGTCTTCAACAGCAACAACCACTTTCTCCGTGCCATTTATTATGAAATAGCCGCCTGGATCGTCAGGATCCTCGCCTGCGCGTATAAGCTCCTCGTAGTCCATTTTTTTCAGGTGGCAGTACTTGCTCTTGAGCATGATTGGAATACTTCCTATCTTAGTCGTAAAAGTCTCTTTCTGCATCCCGTTGACGTGAGCCGAAACCTCTAAGTACATAGGTGCAGAGTAGGAAAGCTTCCTAAGCCTCGCCTCTGATGGGAGCAAATCTCTTTTAGAGCCATCGGCCTCTATTATTTCTGGCTTAGAGACACTTATCTTATCAAGCCTAATCTTGAATTCTTCAACGTTAGTAGGAATAATTGTCGGCTCTACTTCCTTGTTCTCATATATTATGCTCTGGAGTTCTTACTCAACGAACTTGTTGAATGCATCTATATCTGACTGAACCAACGAGTTTTCCTCGAAATACTTCCTTAGAAGAACTTTTGACCTAGTCATGTTAAGGTTTAATGGCTGGTTACTCATTAATAACACCCCTGTAAAAGACTGATTCACCCGCGGTAGGGCTCTTCCGCTTTATCATGATAATATCGTTTTCTTTTGCATCCAAGTGCCTTATTGCAGGGTCACTTATGAAAATCTTGGGTAGCTCCCTGGGAGTAACATTGTATTTTTTGTATAATTCATTTTTTTCCTTTTCAGATAGCTTCACATGCTCAGGTATTAATGCATGGTCTATCTTAGAAGTCTCTCTCACCCTTTCCTTCCTTTTTCTTTTAGATGCGATTTTTTTAACAGCTTTCCTAGAAGCAGAAGTCTTCTTTGATTTCTGGGCTTCATGTTTCTTGGCCATTGATTCCCCTCCTATTCAAACACAAAATGTTTCTCTTAATGGGTCGGACGAGATTTGAACTCGCGACCACCTGGTTAAAAGCCAGATGCTCTACCTGGCTGAGCTACCGACCCGTTCCCTTGGAGCATTCAGGCCGGTAAAACATGATGGAAACGCCCTGGCCGGGATTTGAACCCGGGTCGAAGCCTCGACAGGGCTTCATGATAGGCCACTACACTACCAAGGCATTGCGAAGGGATAACTGGAAGGTTTTTCCTGATTGAATTTTAAAGAAAAACTTTGCTTTCCCATTTTTGTTAATACTACCCTAAAGTGTACGGCGCTGAACATTCCACGGAGTTTTGGTGAAACTCGGTTGATTTATAAACCTTGCGGTAACGATTTCTGACCGAAAGTGAAGGGAATCCCTCGGGGGAGACTTTCAACCAAGCCAAACACATCGGAATTGGGTTTGAACTCCCAACCTTTCGGTTTCAGCTGACCTTGATTCATCCATGCCCACCCGGGCTAGTCACAAGGATTTCTACAGCCGAACGCTCTACCGTTGAGCTACCGAGGGAAACCTGTCATGGCAGAATAAATAGCTGTTTTATAAAAGTTTCCATAGAAAAAAAAAAGAATTGATTAATCCCTGACAAAAAAAGGCTTGGATGAGAAAACCATTCTCTCCTTGCCCTTGCCGCCCTCGAATTTGGCCCGCGCCTTAGGCAACGTCAGGTCACCCACGATTTTAAGCTTGGCCTTCGCCCTATACGTAAGAATTCTCTCCTCTAGAGAGTCTAATGAGTCAAGATTCCAATATAGTAATGTGCCTTTTCTTGTTGTCTTAGTAACCTTTGTAGGTTTCAATGATCCTAAGTGGTGAGGCTCAGACAAATCTATTATGCTCAGAAGCTTGTCATTAACAGATAATCCATGCACTTTCTTGCCAGACCTGTTCTTAACAAAAATCTTGATTTTCACCTCTGAAACACCATCTTCATCTTTCCCTATAACACTTGCTTCCTTAATAATTATTATCGGG